>DASQJK010000340.1:0-9773 GCA_035631095.1 Thermoanaerobaculia bacterium | reverse complement strand
CGGCATCCGTTCCCGATAGAAGACCGCCTCGATCGTTCCCACGTTTGCCGTGTCTCCCAGCCATTTCGCGTAAGAGCGCCTGGTCTCCGTGAAGAAGAACCGGCGAGCAGTCTGTCCGGACACCTGCCAGCCGGGAATCTCCGCGGTCTCACCGGGCCCGAGGATCCACTTGGTCGCATTCCCTGCCGACGTCCGCTTCGCGTCGATGACGTTGCGTCCGTCGACCGACAGCGCCACGGCGACGCGCTCTCCGGTCGGGTTCCCCAGCAGGATCGAGAAGTTGCGTCCCTTCAGAGCCTCGAGATAGACGCGCCCGCCAGCCGCATACTCGGGAGCGGGAACGCCGTCCACCAGCACGGTCATTGAATAGGGCCCGGACTCTCCCGCCCAGACCGGCGAGCTCCAGGCCGCCAGAATCCCTATCCCCAGAGCAAGAGCATTCTTCCAGCGCAGAGTCATCGTCATGGCCTCCTGGGGACTGGGACACCGGACGGCGGCATCGGTTCCCGTTCAGGAGCGCGGCTCGTCGATCCTTCCTGTAATCAAGCGGGCTCCCCGGTGGCCGGTCGCGTAGGCCCAGGCCCACTCGAACATCACGACGAAGCGGTTGCGGAAACCGATCAGGTAGAAGATGTGGACGAAGCACCAGGCCAGCCAGGCGAGAAGACCGGAGAGAGGAAGCCCGGCGATCTCGGCCACGGCGGCCGCGCGCCCGATCACCGCCATCGTTCCCTTGTCGAAGAAATGGAAGGGCCGCGCCGGTTCGCCGCGTATCCGCCGCAGGATGTTCCGCGCGGCGTGACGTCCCTCCTGGATCGCCACCGGGGAAGTGCCGGGAAGTGGAACGCCCTTCTGCGAGAGCGCCGCGAGGTCCCCGATGACCGCGATTTCCGGGTGGCCTGGAACCGTCAGATCCGGCGCGACGGGGACTCTCCCGGCGCGGTCGAGAGGGACGCCGAGCGAGCGGGCGATCGGGGACGCCGCTACCCCCGCCGCCCAGAGCACCGTCGCCGCATCGATGCGCTCGCCGCCAGCCTCGACTCCCCGCTCGTCGATCTTCGAAACCGCGGCGCCGGTTCGGACCTGTACGCCCTTTCGCTGGAGCTCGCGCACCGCATTCGCCGACGACTTCTCCGTGTAGGCAGAGAGCACCCGCGGGCCCGCCTCGACCAGCACCACGCGGGCTTCCCGCGGGTCGATGGAGCGAAAGTCGTCGACGAGGACTTCGCGGGAGATCTCCGCGATCGCGCCGGAGAGCTCGACGCCCGTCGGCCCCGCTCCGACGATCACGAAAGTGAGGAGCGCGCGCCGAGCGGCGGGATCCGCCTCTCGTTCGGCCTTCTCGAAGGCGAGGAGGATCCGCCGCCGTATCTCGAGCGCGTCTTCGAGCGTCTTCAGACCCGGCGCGTAGGGCTCCCACTCCGGGTGCCCGAAATAGGAATGGGTCGCGCCCGTCGCGACGATCAGGTGGTCGTAGGGGAGCCTGCCGTCGGTCAGCACGACCTCGCGGGCGCCGATGTTGATCGACTCCACGTCGGCCAGCAGGACTTCGGCGTTGCTCTGCTTCGAAAAGATCGCGCGGATCGGATAGGCGATGTCGCCCGGGGATAGAGCGGCGGTCGCGACCTGGTAGAGGAGAGGCTGAAATAGATGGTGGTTGCGCCGGTCGATGAGGACGAGCCGGACCGGCGCTCCCGCCAGCGTTCGCGCGGCGGTGAGCCCCCCGAAGCCTGCCCCCAGGATGACGACGCGGGGCTCACTCACCGATTCGGCTGCCCTCTACTTCGCGAACACTTCGTCAACGGGCACGATGCGGACGCTCTCCGCCTTGAGGCCGAGTTTCCGCGCGCCGATCACCTTGTCCTCGTCGAGCAGCGCCTGCGGCTTGTCGGCGTCGTAGTGGATCGTCGAGACGCCGTCGGCGAGCAGCTGGTCGCGCAGCCCCTTCGCATCCTTCGTCACGATGACAAACGAGAGATTCTGGAAAGAGAGATGCTTCCGGATCGCCGCATTGACATCCTCGAGCTTCAACGCGGCGAGTTTCTCCCGCATCGTTGCCGCGAAGTCGCCCTGCCCGTAGAACTTCTGATCGAGCGCGTATCCGAGCTGCTGGTTCTGCGTGGCCGTCATCAGAAAGACGTTCTTCCTCAGGTACTCGCGGGTCTTCCGGAAGTCTTCGGCCGACATTCCGCCCTCGATCAGCTTCTGCAGCTCATGGAGCGCGACGCGGATCGCCATGTGTGTGTTCGCCGGGACGACGGGCCGGATCCAGATCTCGAAGATCTGCGCCCGGCGCGCCACGTTCGGGTTGGGGAGCATCGCGAACATGCCGCCGGGAAAGGCCTCGATGTACGCGTAGTCGCCGTAGTTCATTCCGCGTGCCTCGCGGATCCGCTGGTAGAGGTGCGACGTGGAGGAGCGATGCTCGCCCAGCCATGCGCGCGCGATGGAGAGCGCGGCGAAATCCGGATGGGCCCGCGTGACCTCGATCGGATGGCCGAAAGAGATCGCCGTCGCGCGCGTGTCTTTCTCGATGATCTCGATCTCGAGTCCGGAGGGCTTCTTCCCCGCGATCGCCGTGGGCGCGGGCGATCCGCCCGACGGCAGCGAAGCGAGTTCGGAGCGGAGCCGCGCGACGAGCGCGTCCGGCGCCGCTCCGTTGATCCCGATCGTCACGTTGCCGCGCGTGTAGTACGACTTCCAGAATCCGCGGACGTCGTCAGGGCCGATCGCATCGATTCCGGCGACCGTCCCGAGCACCGGGTGTCCGTAGGGAGTTCCGGCGAAAATTTCGTCCTGCAGCGCCTCTTTCGCGAGCTCTTCTTCGTTGTCGGATCTCAAGTCCTGCTTCAGCGCGTTGCGCTGCGCGTCGCGGACCCGCTGGAAGTCTTCGCCGCGCATGCCCGGATCGAGGAGCATCGGGAGGACGATGTCGAGGAACGGCTTCCAGTTGTCCCGGTGGATCCGCATCGTGAAAGTCGTCGTCTCCTTGTCGGTCTGCGCGCCGAAGGCTCCCGCGATGGGGAAGAACGCCTTGCGGATCTCGTCGATCCGCATGGCCTTCGAACCCGCGTCGGTGACCATGGAAGCGGCGAGCGCGGCGAGGCCCTCTTTGCCCTTCGGATCGCGGGCGGAGCCGGCCTGGACCTGGAGTTTGATCATCAGCTGCGGAAGAGCGGATTTCTGAAGGACGACGGGAAAGTCCGCCCCGTCCGCAGGCGTCGAAGCGGCCGCGAAAGTCTCGAGCTTCGGGATCGACGCGATCGCCGCGGGCATCGGGTCCTTCGAAAGGGTCGTGACCACCAGCCGGTCGTCGGTGAAGTACTTGCGGGCCGCGTTCTGGAGGTCCTCCGGCGTCAGGGACGCGAGTCGCGCGTAGAACTCGTTCAGCGTCGAATAGGAGCGTCGGATGCGCACGTAGCGGGCGAGCACCGCCGCGATCGTGTCTGTGTTGTCGAGAGTCCGCGCGAAGGAATAGCGGACGTTCGATTTCGCTTCGCGCAGCCGGTCCGCCGCGACGGGCGCCGCCTTCGCGAGCGCCATCGTCTTGAGGATCGCATCCCGCACCGCGACGACGTCGTCGAGCTTCTTCACGCGGGCGGAAATCGTCGGAAGCTCGGGGTCGACGTTGGTCGGCTTGAAAGCGCCGAGCTGGTCGACGATCTGCTCCTGCTGGACGAGCCGTTTGTAGAGGTCCGACGTCGGGCCGAAGTAGAGGTCGAAGAGCATGTGGACGGCGGCGAAGTCGGGCTCCTTCTCGGAGAAACCGGGGCCGTGGAACGCCACCCACACGAACGGCAGAGTGGGGCTGGTCCACGGCACGTGTGCGTACACCGGGCCGTGCGACGGCGGCTCCTGCGGGATCACGACGTCGTTCTTGCCGCCCTGCCAGCCGCCCCAGTACTTCTCGACCAGGCGGACGACTTCCGGCGGGTTGACGTCTCCCGCGACGATGATTGTCGTGTACGCGGGCCGATACCACCGCTGGAAGAACGTCTTGGAGTAGTCGAACTGGTTGGGCATGTCCTCGACGTCTTTGATGAAGCCCATCGTCGTGTGCTTGTAGGTGTGCGTCGTGAATGCGCTGTCGCGCTGGACCTCTTCCATCTTGGCCAGCGGATTCGCGCTGTTCTTGTTGTACTCGCCGAGGATGGCGCGGCTTTCCGTCTTGAATCCCTCGACGGAATAGTCGAGGTGCTGGAAGCGGTCGGCCTCGACCTTCAACATCGTCTCGAGGTCTTCCTTCGAGAACGTCGTGTAGTAGTTCGTGAAGTCGTCGGTGGTGAACGCGTTCTGCCGCGCGCCGACCTGCGTCAGGATCTCCTGGTATTTGTCGGCGGGATACGCCTTCGTGCCGCGGAACATCATGTGCTCGAAGAAATGCGCAAACCCCGACTTGCCGGCCTCGACTTCGTTGCGCGAGCCCGTCTGAACGGGGATCTGAAGAGAGACGATGTTCGGGAACCCGGTCGGCACGACGATGACCTTGAGGCCGTTTGCGAGCGTCTTCTCCACGGCGCCGAACGGAAGCACGTCGTTCGATGCGGCCGGCTTCGGCGCCTTCTGCACCGGCCGAGTCTTCGTCTGCGAAGCGCCGGTGGTGGCCACGAGGGCGAGCAGGATAAGGGCAGAAAGACGGAATCGCGACATCTTCGGAGCTCCTTTTCGCGGTTGGCGAAGGGCGATTCTATCGTCGGACCCCCGGCTGTAGCGATGTCGGGATCGGGCGACCGCAACGGGTAGTAAGGACGCCCGGGGCGTACAGAAGGCGATACCCGAGCTGCGTTTTTGTGTTCCAATGATTGCGTTTCTTTATTTCGTCCCGGTATCCCCGGGTCGTTTTTTGCGAAAGAGGAGTCGTCATATGTCGTCCAACCCCACCCCGGCCCGCACCCCCGATGTCGTCCCGGCTGAGCCGCCCCGGCGTCCGCAGACGAACCAGAGCGAAAAGAAGCCCCGCTTCGTCATCAAGATCGCGCACAGCATTCCCTGCTGAGCGGCCGCCGCCCAGCGGCGCTCGGTGTTCGTATAGAATGCTGCGCTTCCGATCAGTTGAGGAGTTGCGCTTGCAGGTCCGCCAAACGCGAGCCGTCCGTCCGCTCGCCGGAAAGGCGTCGGGATAGCCATGGCCGGCCGTGTCCTGTCCTTCCCGCGCCCTCCGTCCGGGGCGCGTTCCGCCGTCGCGAAGCGAATCCTCGCCACGGCTCCTTCCGCTCGTCTCTCGATGGGCCGCGAAGGGGAGCTCGCAGACCCGGACGTGCTTTTGCACATCTGCGCCGCCGTCCGGTCCCTTCTTTACAGCAATCCGAACGCGGCTCTCGAGGAGGCGGAATTCTTCTATGGATTCCTCCGCGGCAGGAGCACTCGGATCGGGATTTTCGACGAGCACGACTACTTCCTGGGGGAATTCGCGCTGCTCGCCGGGGCCGCCTGCCGCCAGTTGACGCTGCGAGACGACGCCCGGCTCTGGTTCGATAGAGCCGAAGCGGGCTATCGCCACACGGCGAGTGCGGTTGCCGATGGCTCCCGGCTCGCCTATCACCGGCTCGCTCTTCGAATGGAGGAGCGGCAACTCGACGTCGTGCTCGAGCTCGCTCCTCCGCTCATCCAGGGGTTCAGAGATCTCGGGATGAGGGAAGACGAGATCAAGGCTCGTTTCCTCGAAGCCATCGCGCTCGCCGAGAGCGATCGCCAGGAGGAGGCGACCGACGCGTACGAAGAGATCTGCCGGATCGCTTCCGAGATCGGCGCGGATCACCTCTATGCGCAGGCCTGCGGCAACCTGATCCACATGGCCGCGATGCGGGGAGACACCGCGGCGGGTATCGAGTACTCCCGTAAGGCGATTCCGGGACTGCGGCGGTCGAACGATCGGGTGGCCCTGGCGAAAGCCCAGTGGGGCCTCGCCAACCTGCTGCGGTCATCCCATCAGCTGGATGCCGCGCTGGACGCCTACAGGGAGGCCCAGCGCCAGTTTGCGTCCATCGGGATGCGCGCCGACATCGCCGCGATCCACCTGATCGTGGCCGACCTGGACCTCGAGCAGAATCGGGAGACCGAGGCCCTCCAGTCCGTCATGGCGGCCCTCCCCATCATCGATGAGCTGCGCATGGCGCCGGAAGCGGTCGCCGCGATTGCGCTTCTCAGGGAATCCGTCAAGCTCAAGAGAATCAACCGCGCGGCGCTCCGCCAGGTGCACGGCTACTTCGCGGAGGAAGACGGTCAGTAGAGCGCGGTCTCAGCGTTCCTGACCCGCACGCGCGCGCCGGGCGATCGCCGCGAGCATCCCTCCGAAAATGCGCCGGTGGAATGGATACAGCGCCCACCAGTAGAGAAGACCCGGCAATCCGTGCGGATCAAAGATTGCCGTCTGGCGAATCTCTGTCCCGCCCGCGAGGGGAGTAGTCTCGAACTGCAGCCAGGCGCGGCCGGGAAGCTTCATCTCCGCCACGAGACGCAGCAGGCGTCCCGGTTCCACCGCTTCGACGCGCCAGAAATCGAGCGCGTCTCCCGGCGCGACGTTCTCCGGATCCCGGCGCCCGCGGCGTAACCCGACTCCCCCCGCGATCAGGTCGAGGTATCCCCGCGCCCTCCAGAGCAGGTTCGCGTAATACCACCCGTTCGAGCCGCCGATCCTGCGCACTGCCCCGAACGCGGAATCCGTGTCCGCGGAAACGAATGCGGCGCGGCTGTCGATCAGCCGTGTCCCCACGTTTGCGGTGCCGCTCCGGCCTTCCGGAAGCCCGGACGATGAAAACGCGTCCGACCAACGCGTCTCGGCCACCTCCCGGTCTTCCCGCCCGATGGCGCGGGCAATCGCTTCGCGGATCCCCCGCGGGCGAATGGAAAACGTTTCCGCGGCCGCCCGGCTCTCCACGACCGTTCGATTGCGGAGGCTGTCGATCAGCTTCCTTCCGACGCGTGCGTAAAGGGGAGTGACGAGACCGAGCCAGAGGCTGGAAAGCCGGGGCGTGAGAAGGGGGACCGGGATGAGCGTGCGGCGAAGAGTGCGCTGCCGCGCGTACTCCTTCATCAAATCGCCATAGGTCACGCGGTCCGGACCTCCGATCTCGAAGATGCCCGCCGTGCCGGAAGGAAGGTCGAGAGCCGCGAGGAGATACGCGATGAGATCTTCGACCGCGATGGGCTGGGTCTCCGCACTCACCCATCGGGGACAGATCATCACCGGCAGGCGCTCCACCAGCGAGCGGATCATCTCGAAGGAGAGGCTTCCGGACCCGATCACAACCGACGCGCGGAACTCGATGACCGGAACGCCGGACGCGCGGAGGCGCTCGCCGGTTTCCTGTCGGCTCGAGAGATGCGGGGAAAGCGGCGACGCGCTGTCGCCGAGGCCGCCCAGGTAAACGATGCTCGACACGCCTGCCTGCCGGGCTGCGTGTCCAAAGTTGTCGGCTGCCTGCCGGTCGCGCTCCGCGAAATCGTCGCCGGATCCCATCGAGTGAACGAGGTAATACGCCGTGTCGATCCCGGCGAGGGCGGCCCCGAGCGTTTCGGGCGCCAGAAGGTCGCCGCCGGCGATCTCGGTGGCGGCGGAGACGCGGCCCTGCAGGTCTCCGGGACGCCGGACGAGGCAGCGCAGCGCGACCCCTCGTTGCTCGAGCGCGGGCCGGAGCCGGCCGCCCACGTATCCCGTCGCGCCCGTCAGGAGGACTCTCTTCATCGCCGTCATCGCTTTCGCGGCCCATTAGATCGTGCCGCGGCCGCGAGTAGTCTTGGTGCGTGCCTCGCGTCCTTCTGCTCCTTCCGACGACGACGTACCGCTCGGCGGATTTTCTCGCAGCGGCGCGCCGGCTCGGCGTGGAAGTCACGGTCGGGACGGAGGAGCCGAGCGCCGCGCAGGGCATGGCCGGTGATGGTCTGGCGACGATCGAGTTCCGCGATCCCGAGACCGCGGCGAGGACCGCGGTGCGTCTCGCCGGCAAGACGCCTTTCGACGCGGTCATCGGCGTCGACGACGAGACGGAGGTCGCGGCCGCCGAGATCGCTCGCGCGCTCGGGTTGCGGCACAACTCCCGGCCTTCTGCGGAAGCCGCGCGGCACAAACCGAGCATGCGCGGCGCGCTCGAATCGGCCGGGGTTCGTGTTCCGCGCTTCGCCGTCTTTCCCGCCGATCACGACCCGGTTGGGGTCGCGCTCGCCGTGTCCTATCCATGCGTCCTCAAGCCGACGTTTCTCGCCGCCAGCCGTGGAGTGATTCGCGCGAACGACCCGGAGGAGCTGGTGGAGGCGTGGGCGCGTATCGGAGCGATTCTCCGCGATCCGGACGTGATCCGCCGCGGCGGAAGATACGCTGGCGAGATCCTCGTCGAGGAGTTCGTCCCGGGTCCCGAGGTGGCCCTCGAGGGCCTGCTCGAGTCCGGCGCTCTTCGCGTTCTGGCGATCTTCGACAAGCCGGACGCTCTGGACGGGCCATTCTTCGAAGAGACGATCTACGTCACGCCCTCGCGGCTCCCCGCCGAGCTCCAGAGGGAAGTCGAGTCCGCCGCGGCGTCGGCCGCGCGGGCACTGGGCCTTACGGAGGGGCCCGTCCACGTGGAACTCAGGGCAAGCCCGTCCGGAGTCTTCGTGATCGAGGCGGCGGCGCGTTCGATCGGAGGGCTTTGCTCGAGAACCCTGCGCTTCGGCACCGGCCTTTCCCTGGAGGAGCTCATCCTGCGCCGTGCCCTCGGGATGCCGGCGGAGGCTGCGCGCGAATCCCCGGCTGCCGGCGTGATGATGATCCCCATTCCCCGGGCGGGAACGCTCGCGAGAGTCGAGGGACTGGAGGACGCTCGTGCCGTGCCCGGGATCGTGGAAGCGACGATCACGATCCGCCCGGGCCAGGAGCTCGTGCCTCTGCCGGAGGGCTGGCGCTACCTCGGTTTTCTCTTCAGCCGGGCGGAGACGCCGGAGGACGCGGAGCGGGCGCTGCGCGAGGCGCACCGGAAGCTGACGTTCGAAATCACTTCCCCGCAGCGAGAAGGAAGTTATTTTCCCGGGGAGTAGTAGGGATTCCTTCCCGAAGCGTGGTCCGTCGTGTCGAGGATCTCTCCGACCCGAGGCACCAGATCGCGGATCGCCCGCTCGATTCCCTGCTTCAGCGTGACGTCGGCCGCTCCGCATCCCTGGCACCCCCCGCCGAGGCGCAGATACACGTTGTTGCGCTTGACGTCGATCAGCTCCACATAACCGCCGTGCTGCGCGAGCGCCGGGTTGATCTCGCGCGCGAGCAGGTCGCCGATCGCCCACTTCAGGTCGCCTTCGGAAGGAAGATCCGAGAAGAAGCCGGGCGCGACGGCGGGGACCCCGCTGCGAATGTGTTTGCGGATCACGTTGCCGAGCGCGAGCGCCGGCCAGTCGACCGGGTGACTGGCTGAGACGGTGACCACGTTCTCGGCGATGAGCACCGACTCGATGCTGGGAAGCGAGAGCACGTCCTCCGCGAGCGGAGAGACGCCGGGCTGGAGAGGCGGCGTGAAGAAGGCGGACTCCCCGGGCAGCACCGGCCGGTCCACGGTGTACTTGCACCGGTCGCCCTGCTGCGAGGGCTCGCCGGTGATCTTGATCTCGTCCGCCATCGCTTTCGAGTATACCGGCGCGGACCGCCCGATTTTTGCAGCCCGCACGGGTTCCGGTGACATTCGTTGGCGCCGCGCGCCGCGACGCCGGCGGCAAGGAGCCGCGTTTTCAGCGCATTGCGAATGGGCGCGTTCGGGCACGCGATTCGCTCCGTCCACGCGAGATGACGTCGCTGAAGAATCGCCATGCCC
>DASQJK010000339.1:0-6318 GCA_035631095.1 Thermoanaerobaculia bacterium | reverse complement strand
AGCGGCGCGGAACGGCCGATGCCCTGCGAGCGTCTCGTAGAGGATCGCGCCGAACGCGAAGATGTCGGAGCGCGGATCCACGTCGATTCCCCGGACCTGCTCCGGCGACATGTATCCGACGGTTCCGAGCACGGTGCCGGGCTCCGTTCGGGCCGCCGTCTGGAGGCTGGACTCCGCGGCGGAGATCGAGCGGATCCTCGCCAGCCCGAAGTCGAGGATCTTGACCGTGCCGTCTTTCGTCACGAAGAGGTTCTCCGGCTTCAAGTCGCGGTGCACAACGCCGCGCGAGTGCGCCGCCGCGAGGCCTCGCGCGACCTGCGCCATCGCTTCAGCCGCCTTACGGGGGGGAATCGGGCCCCCCGCGATCCACTGGCGCCACGTCTGGCCGGCGAGAAGCTCGAGGACGGCGTACGGGATCTCTCCGGACGCGTCGAAGTCATGGATGCCCAGCACGTTCGGGTGCGACAGCGCGGCGACGGCACGCGCCTCCGTCGCGAAACGGGCGAGCGCGTGGGGATCCTGCATGAGCTCCTGCGGAAGGACTTTGACGGCGACTTCTCGCCCGAGCCTCGTGTCGCGGGCCCGGTAAACCTCTCCCATCCCGCCGGCGCCGAGCGGAGAGAGGATCTCGAAGGAGCCGAGCCGGGTGCCGGGAGGGAGTCCCATGGCGTCTTCGGATTCTATTCGCCGGTGGCGCGCGGCACGGACAGCATTTGTCCCGAGCGTGGGATCGAATCGGCTCCGGAGGTTTCAACCATGACGGCTGTCAGGCGCCTCGGGGACTCGGGCCGGTTCGGCCTTCGCTTGTTGTGCGCGACGTGGCTTGCGGGGTCGGCCTCGCTCCTGCGCCTCTTCGCGACCGCGCCGTCTCTTCGATCGGCCCCCGGGGAAGGAGCTCTCCTGTTGCTTTCGGTATTCGCCGCGTTCGGCGTGGGCGTTCTCTGGCGGACCAGGGCCACCGGGCTTCGCGAGGTGGTGGAGTCCTCCGCGGCCCTCGGCTTCTGGGCGGGGGTGTTCGCCGTGATCGTGTGAAGGGGCGAAGCTAACAGTTAGCGGTGGGCCGCGGCGCGCCTGCGCGGCCGCCCCTTCCGCTTCCAGAGCCAGAAACCGATCGCGGCGGCGAATACGATGCCGAGCGCGACCGAGACGCGGTTGCCGACGGCGAGCGCTTTGCCGAGGTCGCGTCCCGCGAAATAGCCGATGAGCGTCGAGCCGACGCCCCAGATGATTCCCGCGGCGACGTCGGGCGGAAAGAACCTTCTCCGCGGCACTTTGATCGCTCCGGCGGTGACGGGGAGCACGGTCCGGACGAACGGCACGAAGCGCGCGAGAAAGATCGGGAGAATCCCGTTCTTCGAAAGCCACGAATGCGCGCGATCCCATTTCTTCCCGAGCTTCCTTCGGATCGCGCTCTCGCCGTAGCGCCGCCCCAGAAAGTAGCCCGCGCAGTCTCCCGCGACTGCTCCCGCGACACCCGCGGCGGCGGCAGCCCAGAGCGGGATTCGTCCGGTCGACGCGAGGACTCCTCCGAGCACGACGGCCGTCTCGCCGGGAACGATCACGCCCAGAACGAGCCCGGTTTCGAGCGCGGGAAGGAGGAACACGAGGGCGAGCGCCCACCCGCCGGGAATCCGCGAGAAGAGCCGGAGGGCTTGTTCGATCAGGTGGCGCACGCCGCCCCTCTCTGCACTTCCCGGGCCTGAGCCAAAAAGAAAGAGGCGGGCCGCAGCCCGCCTCCGGATCAACGACCCGCCGCGCTCAGTGCGAAACCGGCCCCTCGGCTCCCGCCGTTGCGTCGGTCCCGAAGAGGAGTCTTCCTTCCGAGAGGGAAGTGTCCCGCAGGGTGACCGCGAGCCCTTCCGCCAGAGTCTCGACGGCAGAGACTTCGATCTCGTCCCGCACCTCTTTCGGCAGGTCTTCGAGATCGGCCTCGTTGTCCTTCGGAATGACGATGTGCCGGATGCCCGCGCGCACGGCGCCGAGGATCTTCTCCTTGAGGCCGCCGATCGGGAGCACCCGTCCCGAGATCGTGATCTCGCCCGTCATCGAAACGTCGTTGCGCACGGGCCGCTTGGAAAGCGCGGAGACGACGGCGGAGGCCATCGCGATTCCCGCCGACGGTCCGTCCTTCGGGATCGCTCCCGCCGGAACGTGGATGTGGATGTCGCGTTCGAAATCCGTCTCGTCGATGCCGAGCCAGGCCGCATGCGACCGGGCGAAGGTCCACGCGGCACGGGCCGACTCCTTCATCACGTCGCCGAGCTGACCGGTCAGGATGAGCTCGCCCTTCCCGCGCATGAGAGAAGCCTCGACGAACATGATGTCGCCGCCCGCCGGCGTGTAGTACATGCCGGTCGCGATGCCGACCTGGTCTTCGCCCGCCATCTTCTCGGGGTGGACCTTCGGCCGCCCGAGAAGTCCGCGCACGTCGGCCTGCCCGACGGTCGTCGACTCGATCTCACGCGCCGCGATCCGCCGCGCGACCTTTCGAGCGAGCCGTCCGAGCTCGCGCTCGAGCTGCCGCACGCCCGACTCGCGCGTGTAGGAAGCGATGATTTCGGCGATCGCGCCGTCGGTCAGCGTGATCTGCTCCTTCTTGAGGCCGTTCTCCTCCACCTGCCGCGGAACGAGGTAACTCTTCGCGATCGCGAGCTTCTCGGCTTCCGTGTAGCCGGCGAAGTTGACGACTTCCATCCGGTCGAGCAGCGGGCCCGGGATGTTCTGGATGAAATTCGCCGTCGCGATGAAGAGCACCTCGGAGAGGTCGAACGGCACCGCGAGGTAGTGATCCGTGAAGCTGTCGTTCTGCGCGGGGTCGAGCACCTCGAGGAGCGCGCTCGCCGGGTCACCCTGATAGGAAACGCCCAGCTTGTCGACTTCGTCGAGGAGGAACACGGGGTTCTTCGTTCCCGCCTGCTTCATGCCCTGGATGATCCGGCCGGGCAGCGCGCCGATGTAGGTGCGCCGGTGGCCGCGGATGTCCGCTTCGTCGCGGGCGCCGCCGAGCGAGATGCGGACGTACTTCCGTCCCATCGCCCGTGCGATCGACTTCGCGATCGACGTCTTGCCGACTCCGGGAGGTCCGGCGAAGAGAAGGATCCGGCCGCGAGCGCGGGCGGACTGCCGCTCCTCCTCCTTGACGGCGCCGGGCTGCGGCTCTCCGTCGGGCGACGCCTCCGAAGCCTTTTTCTCCGCTTCCGACTTTTCCGACTCCTTGCCCTCCGCCTGCGCGAGCTGGCGCACGGCGAGGAACTCGAGGATCCGGTCCTTCACGTCCGAGAGTCCGTAGTGGTCCTCGTCGAGGACCTGCGACGCGGTCTGGACGTCGAGCCGCTCCTCGCTTCTCTTGTTCCAGGGCAGCTCCGCGATCGTCTCGAGGTACGTGCGGATAACCTGCGACTCGACCGACTCGCGGCCGATGCGGGTCAGGCGCTGCCACTCGCGGTCGACTTCCTTGCGGGCCTCTTCCGGGAGGTCCAGCTTGTCGAGCTTGGCGCGCAGCTCCTTCAGCGCTTCGTCCTGGGCGCCGTCGCCCTCGCCAAGCTCCTTCTGGATCGCGCGCATCTGCTCGCGCAGGTAGACCTCGCGCTGGCGGCTGCCGATCTCTTCCTTGACCTTCGACTGGATGTCTTCCTGCGCAGAGAGGACGTCGATCTGCCGCTGGACGTGCACGAGCACGCGGCGCAGCCGGTCCTCGACGGAGAGGGTCTCGAGCAGCGACTGCCGCTCGGCGATGGTGATGTCGATGTAACCCGCCACGACGTCCGCGAGCCGGCCCGGCTCGTCGACCTCGGCGAGGATCTGCTCGATCGCTTCGTTGGGAAGACCCATCTTGCGGCCGAGCTCCGCGGCGCGCTCGCGGGCTTCGCGATGGAGCGCGACGAAGGCGGGGTCCCGCTCGTCGAGAGGAAGCATTTCCCGAGCCTCCGAGACGGAAGCCTCGAGGTAGCCCTTGCGCGGGACGATGCGCATGGCGATACCGCGCGACTGACCCTCGAGGACGAGGCGGATGCCGCCGAGCCCCCGCTGCACGGAGTTCAACTTCGCGATCGTGCCGATCGTGTAGAGACCCTCGGGGGCGACGTCGTCGCCGTCCTGCCGCTGGGCCACCGCGAACACCCGCCGCTCCGGGTCCTTCAGCGCCGCCTCGATCGCGCGCAGCGTTCCGGGCCGCCCCGCGGCGATCGGAAGGCTCACGCCCGGCAGGAGCGCCGAGTTCCTCATCGGTACGACGGGAAGAGTGAGCATTTCAGACATTTCGATAACCACCTTTTTTACGCCGGCGCGGATCGGCCCGGGCCGGGCTGTTCGTCCAATGAGAAATACGAGCCAACTGGGGCGCGGGGTTCACTGCGGAGAGTTCCGCGGGCCGCGGAAAGAGCGTCTAGCGCGGGGAAAAATTCCCTCACCTTTCAGAACAAACGCGTATTCCTGCCCCGCCCGCCGCTAGTCCGGAAGCCAGACCTCGCGGGCGCCGTCGAGGAAGAACAGGCCGGCGCGCGTCGGCTGGCCCGTCAGGTCGCGCCAGACACGGCGGTAATGCTCGATCTGGGGCGAGTAGAACGCCACCAGAGCGTCCAGGTTCCCGGCGACGGTGTCGGATTTGTAGTCCACGAGGATCCAGCCGTCCTTCTCCTCGAAGACGAGGTCGATCGCGCCGGAGAGAAGAGTCTCGGCGGGTCCGTCCGCAGGCAGTCCCAGATCCGACGAGGGAAGGGAGAGCGCGAACGGCACCTCCACGAGACATTGCTTCGCCGCCAACGCGCGTTTCCAGAGAGCGGAGCGGCGCACGCCTTCGACCGTCGCGACCGCTTCGTCGAGGTCGCCGGGCGGCCGGTCCTCCTCCGCGAGCACGTTGGCCGCGAAGGCGCGCACGTCGAGCGAAGGATCCCGCATCACCGCCTCGAGGAGGCGATGGAGGGCGCTGCCCCAGGACATGCCTTTGCCCGTGGAAGAGGCGAAGGGGCGGGAGGCGGGATCCGAGATGTCGTGCGCGAGGGTGGTGACGGTGATGGCCCGGTACCCGGGGCGCTCCGAGAGGGATCGACGTTGCGCCCGGCTCGCGCTCGCGAGCTCACGCTCGTGCTCGAGCGCCGCCGCGCCGAGGACCTCCGGTACCGCCCCGGGCTCAACCTGCGAGGAGGAAAGCTCCCGCGTCAGAAACGGGCCGAGCGCTCCCCAGGAACCTCGCCATTTTTTCTTCGCGTCCAGGCGAGTGCTGACGATCGTGGTCTCTCGGGCCCGCGTCGCGGCGACGTAAAGAAGCCGCGTCCGTTCGGCGGCGTCGAAGGATTTTTCCCGCGCCTCGTGCTCCGCCCAGTTGCGGGGAAGTGCGATGAAGACGCGCCCGTGCTCGCCCGTTTTCTTCCAGACGCAGAAGTGACCCCGAGCGGCCATTTCCCCGCGTTCGATGGAGAACCTCGGTCCCGGAGGATCGAAGTCCGTCGGGTCGGCCAGAAAGACGACTCGCGCCTCCAGGCCCTTCGCGGCGTGAACCGTCATCAATCGAGTGACGCCGCTGCGCCCGGGAGTCGACGTCATCTCTTCAGCCTCTCCGGCGAGCGCGAGCTCGTCGAGTCCGCGCACGATGTCGTCGAAGCTGCCGCCTTCGCGGGACCGGTCACGGATGACGGCGAGCGCCTTCAGAAGATTGCCTGCCCGCGTATCGCCGATTTCTCCCGCGGCCCGCGACGCGATCCAGCCCAGCCGCTCCGTAAACCGGGTCACCGCCGCCGCGGCGGGAAGCGTTTCGGAAAGCCGCTGTCCTTCCTTCAGCAGCGCAAACGCGCGTTCGATGCGCGGATCGGCGTCCCGAGGGAGCCGCGAGTCGAACGCGAAGCGCCCGCCCGATTTCCGGAAGAGATAGAGCGCCCGGTCGTCGACTCCGAAGAGAGGACCCCTGAGGGTCGCGACGAGAGAAACGGGATCGTCCGGGTCCGCGATCGCCCGCAGCGCCGTCACGAGCACCGCCAGGTCTTCCTCGCCCTTGAAGGCATCCCCACCCGCGATCTCGAACGGGACTCCCCGTTGCTCGAGCGCCGCCGCGTAGCTCCTCATGTTGTTCCGGCGCCGGAGAAGGATCAGAAAATCGCCGGGGGAATACCGGCGGTTCGAGCCTCCCGGAAGTCCTCGCCCCGCGAGAGCACCGGCAATCAGCTCCGCGATCCGGGTAGAGTCCGCCGCGACGAGATCCGCCTTCTGGTTGGACGCGGCGCCGCGCGGTTCGAGACGGAATGCGCCGGCCTCGGCGCCCCCGGGAGGGTGGAAGGCCTGCAGGGGAACGTGCGGCGCCTGCTCCGGCTGCGCGTCTGCGGCATC
>DASQJK010000338.1:0-4330 GCA_035631095.1 Thermoanaerobaculia bacterium | reverse complement strand
GACGACTGCGGCGGCGAGGGCCGCAAGCGGCAGAGCCGGAACCTCCAGATCCGCGTTCCCGCAGGCGTCGAGAGCGGCTCGCGGCTGAGGCTCGGCGGCGAGGGAGACGCGGGCCCGAACGGCGGCCCCTCCGGCGACCTCTACGTGCACCTGAACGTGGCCGACCACGAGATCTTCGACCGCGAAGGCGACGACATCGTCGTGACGGTCGACGTCCCGTTCCCGACGCTCGTGCTCGGCGGCGAGATCGGCGTCCCCACGATCGACTCTGACGAGCTCGAGGCGGTCTCGATCGCGGCCGGCACCCGCATCGGCTCGGAGATCCGTCTTCGAGGCAAGGGCTTCGGCCGGCTCGGACGCCGGGGACGCGGCGACCAGGTCGTGCGCGCCGGACTCCTGGTTCCGGAAGCCCCGTCTTCGGAGGAGAAGGACCTCCTTCGCCGCTATGCGGAGCTCACGGGAGCTCCCGTTTCCGGCAAGGGCGTCTTCGAGAAGGCGAAGAAGATATTCAAGTAGCGAAGAGCTCCCCGCGATTCTCGCGCCTGCTGATTCCCCGAAAGGCCGGCGAAGATTTCGTGGTCGGACTGCTTTCGCTGCACGACCCTCTCGGATTCGAAGAAGACGGACGGGACCTCGTCGCGTGCTTCCGAGAGCCCGACGCCGCACGCAGGGCGGCCTCCGCGCTCGCGCGGCGCGGTATCCGGAGCGAGGTCGTCACCGACATCCCCGAGGGAGATCCGCTCGAGGCTTTTCGAGCGGCCTCGCGGCCGTTCCCGGTCGGCCGGCGGTTCTGGCTCGATCCGGGAGAGCCGTCCGACTCTTCTCCACCGGACGGACGGATCGCTCTTCGTCTCCCCGCGTCGCGGGCGTTCGGGACCGGCGGTCACGAATCGACGAGGCTCGCTCTGATCGCTCTCGAAGAGGAAGGCGTCCAGGGCCGCCCGGTCCTCGACGTCGGCACGGGATCGGGCGTTCTCGCGCTCGCCGCCGCCGCGCTCGGATCGCCTCGCGCCGTGGGTTATGACACGGACGCAGAGGCGATCTTCGTGGCGCGCGAGAACCTGCGGCGCCACCCCTTCGGCGGCCGCGTTCTGCTCGCCGCCGCTCCGGCGGCTGCGATCGTGGGCGTCTTTGCGGTCGTCGTCGCCAACCTGCTTCCGGACGAGCTCTTCTCGATCCGTCCGGAAGTCCTGGCACGGGTCGCGCCGGGAGGGACTCTCATCCTCTCCGGGATCCCCGCGGAGCGCGAGACGGAGGTCAAGGAGAGGATGCGCTCCCGCCGCTTTTCCCTGTCGGCGCGCCGGACGGAAAACGAGTGGACGAGCCTGTGTCTCGAGCGCGCTTCGTAGTCCCGACGCTGCCGCGCGCGGGCGATACCGTGCGGCTGCCGCCCGAGGAAGCCTCCCATGCTCGGTCGAAGCGCGTGGCGCGAGGCGACCGCGTCGTCCTCATCGACGGCAGCGGCCGTGAGGCCGACGCCGAGGTGCTCGCGATGATCCGGGACGCGACCGAGGTCCGGGTTCTCGAGATACGCGACGCGCCGCCGCTCCGTCCGGAGATCCGGCTCGCCATCGCGGGCATCCGGGGCGAGCGCCTCGCCTGGGTGGCCGAGAAAGCGGGCGAGCTCGGCGTCGCCCGCCTCTCGCTCGTTCACACCGAGCGCACGCAGTCCTTCCGCGCCGGCGGGGCCGCTCTCGAGAGAGTCGAGCGCATCGTGCGGGAGTCAGCGAAACAGTCGGGCAGCGCCCGCTGGCCCGAATGCGCGGGTCCGCTGACCCTCGAGGAGGCTCTCGCCCCGGAGACCGGATCCGTCCACCTGATCCTCGACAGGGATGGCGCGCCCTTTTTGCGCTCGGCCGGCGTCGCGCCGTCGCCTTCCTCCGTCTCACTGCTCGTCGGCCCGGAGGGAGGCTGGACGGACGGTGAGCGCGATATGGCGCGGGCGGCGGGCTGGACGGCCGTCGCGCTGCCGGGCGGAACGCTTCGCGCGGAAACCGCGGCGATCGCGGCGGTCGTGCTCGCGAGGGCGGCGTTCGAAGAAGGGCATCGCTGGTAAACTCACCGCGCGCTCCCCGGCAACAGAGCGGAGGCCGAATGTCCTACGAAGAAGTCACGAAGGTCTGGATGAACGGGAGCCTCGTGGACTTCGCCGACGCGAAGATCCACGCCTTCTCTCACGTCTTCCACTACGGCTCGGGGATCTTCGAGGGCGCTCGCGTCTACAAGACACGGCAGGGCTCCGCCGCCTTCCGGATCGACGAGCACATCAGCCGGATCTACGACTCCTGCAAGGTCTACCGGATGGAAATCCCGTACTCGCGCGCCGAGTTCAAGGACGCGATCTTCGAGACCATTCGCGCGAACTCTTTCGACGAGTGCTACATCCGCCCCGTCGTCTATCGCGGACTCGGGGCTCTCGGGGTCAATCCGTTCCGTAGCCCCGTGGAAGTGCTGATCGCCGTCTGGAAGTGGGGAAAGTACCTGGGCGACGAAGCGATCGAGAACGGTGTGGACGTGTGCGTCTCCTCGTGGAACCGGATGGCGCCGAACACGTTTCCCGCGATGGCGAAGGCGACCGGCAACTACCTGAACTCCGCCCTGATCAAGATGGAGGCCATCACCAACGGCTACACCGAAGGAATCGCGCTCGACAACGCGGGCCGGATCTCCGAGGGCAGCGGGGAGAACATCTTCCTCGTCTACGGAGGGCGCATCCTGACGCCGCCGCTCGCCGGCACGATCCTTCCCGGCATCACCCGCGACTCGATCATGACCCTGGCCCGCGACGCCGGGTACACGGTCGTGGAGCAGAACATCGCGCGGGAGATGCTGTACATCGCCGACGAGGTGTTCCTGACCGGCACGGCCGCCGAGGTGACCCCCATCCGCTCCGTCGACCGGATCCCGGTGGGCCGCGGGTCCCGCGGACCGGTCACCGAGAGGCTCCAGAAGGAGTTCTTCGCCCTCGTGGCCGGGGAACGGGACGATCCCTACGGCTGGCTGACCCCTCTGCCGGTCGAAACGGGGGTCGCGGGCACCCGGTAAGGCCCTTCCTCGACCCGTACGCGCCTCATTCCCTTCGACTTTCCGTTCCCCCGAGCGTACAATTTCTGGCCAAAGAGGCCAATTCATGCACATCAACGATCTCCTGAAGGTCGCCGTGGAGCGCAAAGCATCCGACCTCCACCTCAAGGTGAGCGCGTTCCCCGTCCTCCGGATCGACGGGGTGCTCACCCCGATGACGGACGTCCGGCGGCTGATGCAGGAAGACACGATCGCGATGGCCTTCTCGATCATGTCGGCCCGCCAGAAGGAAAAGTTCAAGAACGACTTCGAGATCGACATCGCCTACTCCGTCCCCAACCTGGGACGGTTCCGCTGCAACATCTTCCAGCAGCGGGGGACGGTCGGTCTCGTGCTCCGCGTCATTCCCGCCCGCATCCTTTCCATTCGCGAGCTGCTCCTCCCGCCCGTCATCGAGAAGATCTGCAACGAGCAGCGCGGCCTCATCCTGTGCACGGGGACGACCGGCTCGGGCAAGTCGACGTCGCTCGCCGCGATGATCGACCACATCAACTCGAACCGGAACGAGCACGTGATGACGATCGAGGACCCGATCGAGTTCCTCCACCGCGACAAGAAGTCGATCGTCAACCAGCGCGAAGTCGAGGTCGACACGAAAGGCTTCGGCATGGCGCTCCGCAGCGCGCTGCGTCAGGACCCGGACGTCATCCTCGTCGGTGAAATGCGCGACTACGAGACCATCGAGACGGCGCTCACGGCGGCGGAGACGGGCCACCTCGTGTTCTCGACGCTGCACACCCTCGACGCGACCGAGACGATCAACCGCATCATCGCAGTCTTCCCTCCACACCAGCAGAAGCAGATCCGGCTCCAGCTCGGCGCGGTCTTGAAAGCCGTCATCTCGCTCCGCCTGATGCCGCGCGCCGACGGCCTCGGCCGCGTCCCCGCCGCGGAAGTCCTCGTCCGCACCGCGTACGTCCGCGAGTGCATCGAGAACAAGGAAAAGACGAAGCTCATCAAGGACGCCATCCAGGCGGGCACGTCGCAGTACGGGATGCAGACGTTCGACCAGTCGCTCTACCAGCTCTACAAGTCGGGGCTGATCACCCTCGAGGAGGCGCTGAAGCGCGCGACGAACCCGAACGAGTTCAAGCTGAAGATCCAGGGCATCCAGTCGACCTCCGACCTCGCCGCCGAGGAGATGGAGAAGACGATGCAGTCCTTCGACATGGAGTAGGCAACTGGGCCGCGCGCGAGGAGAGCCGAAGACCCCCTCCCGCACGGCCTACGCGTCGGCCCTGCGGCG
>DASQJK010000337.1:0-2089 GCA_035631095.1 Thermoanaerobaculia bacterium | reverse complement strand
CAACTCGGCGCGACGGAGAGGCGATCTCCTGTCCCTGCAAGGAGTTCAAACTTCCGTAGCGGGATTCACCGATCTGTACTCGCGACCCTCTCATCGAACGACGCGGGCCCGACTCGCGGAGTGCCGCGTTCCAGGAGCGAGTTGGACGCGGCGGGACACCGAAGCGGTCGTCGGGCGCCCGTCGATTCCGCCGAGTCGTCGACGCGGAGGCGAAAAAAAAGGGGCGGCCGGAGCCGCCCCTCGAAGAATGCCTGTCGAAGCAGGTTAGAACGTGACCTTCAGGGCGACCCGGAGGAGCCGCGGGTTCACCCGCTGCACGGCCTTGCCGTAATCCGGGTTGTCCGTGCAGGGAGCCGAAGCGCTCACCGGGCAGTTGGCGGCCGTGCCCGGCTCGACGCCGGCCTGGCCGTAGAACGGGCTCGCCGGATTCGTCACGAAGCTTCCGGCCGAGTTGAAGTTGGTGTCGAACGCGGTGACCGTCTGCCGGTTGAGGACGTTGTAGAGGTACGCCTGCGGAGTGATCGTCACCGGTCCGACGTTGACGTTGTAGCCGAGGGAGAGATTCATCTCGTAGTCCGTCGGGGTCCGGCCGTCCGAGCCGCGCGGCGTCAGGAACAGGTCGGTCGGGTAGAAGTTATTGAAGAAGCCGTACTTCGTGGTCGGCAGGCCCGAGCGGACGTAGAACTGCGCGCCGGCCGACAGGCCGAACGGCGCGTTGTACACGACGTCGAGGCGAGCCTGGTGCGGACGATCGAGCTCGAGATCGCCGTACGAGTTGATGAGGAACTGGTTGTAGTCGTAGTCCGCGTTGATGCCGGGGTCCGTCTGTCCGTCGATCTCGCGGATCGCGCCGGAGTAGTTGCCGCGCAGCGACGAGTACAGGTAGGACGCCTGCGCCCACAGGGTGTTGGAGAACTGCTTGCGCGCGACGAGCTCGATGCCGCGGAAGATGCGCTTCGCATCGGGGACCGCGACACCCGGAAGCCCGCACTCGCCCGCCGTCGGATCCGTCGGGTTCGCCGAGCCGTTGCAGACCGGGAACTGGCCGCTCGCCGCCGGGCCCGAGCCGCCCGGGTTGAACAGCGCGCAGGAGGAGGGAGCCACGTTGGCGTCGAGGTCACAGCGATCCTCGACCGTCCGTCCGAGCGTGCGGTACGTGCCCTTCAGGCCGATCGACAACGTCGGGTCGAGAGCCTTCTCGACGCCGATCGTCGCCTCGTCCTGGTACGAAGCCTTGATGCCGGCGTCCACGGGCTCGCCGGCCGCGCTGCCGCCCTGGAAGAGCTGGTTGCGCGGCGCGTTCGGATCCTGGGCGATAGAGGTCGGGTCGTAGTTGAACGTGACGACCGAGGAGTTAGCCGTGAAGACGCGGACGTTCAGATCCGTCGGGATCGCGTAGTAGAAGCGGCCGATCGAGCCGTACAGCTTCGAGGTGCCGTCTCCCACGAAGTCCCACACGAAGCCCGCGCGCGGCGCCCACTGGTTCGTCAGCTGAAACGCCTTGAACGGGCCGGTGATCGGGTCGAGACCGTAGTAGTTCTCGCTGTCGTAGCGGAGGCCGGCGTTGACCGTCAGCGTCGGGATGACGCGCCACTGGTCCTGGATGAAGCCGCTGTAACGCTTGGTCGGGGTCGAGAACGGCGACGCGCTGATGATCTGGAAGTCCGAGCCGGTGCCGTTCGCGAGCAGGTCGTGCTGGTAGAAGACTTGAAACGTGTCGCCGTTGGCGTTCGTGTAGAAGGGTGCGTCGGCCGCGCACTGACTTGTCGCGTTGACGCCGCAGGGACGGATGCGCACCCGCTGACCGCCCGTGAAATACGTGGAGCCCGAGGTCGTGTCCTTCTGGTAGTCGCCGCCGACCTTGATCTCGTGGTTCTGCACGTACGCCGTGAAGGAACCGCTGAACAGGTCGCGCTTCGACTCGTTGTTGACCGTCGGGCCGAACACGTTGCCGAAGCCGCCGCCCGCGGTGAAGTTGGTCCCCGTGGGATCGGTCGTGTAGTCGCGAACGGCCGGAACGTCCTGACCGAAGGGCTTGGTCAGGAAGCGATCCTTGTGCTGCGCGTACTGGAACGTGAAGATGCCGAAC
>DASQJK010000336.1:0-7642 GCA_035631095.1 Thermoanaerobaculia bacterium | reverse complement strand
GGGCGCAGGTCGATGACCCGGGCGCCGGCAGGAACCGCCGCGTCGCCGGATCCCACCTTCGCGATCCGATCTCCTTCGACGACAACGACGGCGTCGCGGACGACGTCGGCGGGCGGATTCACCAGCTGGCCGAAGCGGATCGCGGTGATCTCCGCGGCCAAGGCGGCGCCCCCCTGCAGGATGGTCAGCGCCAGGGCGGCGGCGAAACGTCCCGTTTTCATTCTGTCCTCCTGCCCACCGGCGCCGAAGTCGGCATGGGACCGATGTAACGCGACGCCGGCCGCACGAGACGCCCGACCCGTCGCTGCTCCTCGACGTGCGCGCACCAGCCGGCCACACGCGAAGCGGCGAAGGTGGGAGTGAAGAGCGGCCGCGGCATCCCGACCGCTTCGAGAAGAACCGCCGTGTAGAACTCCACGTTGGCCCGGAGGTTTCGTTCAGGGTGCCGTTCCGCGAGAAGGGCCTCCGCCTGCCGCTCGACCTCTCTGGCCATGAGCAGACGGGGCGTCGCCGCACCGCCCTCTTCGAGCGAGGATGCCGCCCGCTCGAGCGCCGCGGCGCGCGGGTCGCGCACGCGGTAGATGCGGTGCCCGAGTCCCATGATCCGGCGGCCGGCGTCGAGCTCCGCCTCGAGCCACTTCCGCGCCGCCCCGGGCTCGCCGATCGCGTCGAGCATGTCGAGGACGGGTCCCGGCGCTCCGCCGTGCAGAGGTCCTTTGAGGGCCCCGATCGCCGCCACGATGGCGCTGACGGTGTCGGAGCCGGTCGAAGTCACCACCCGCGCGACGAACGTGGACGCATTCATCCCGTGGTCCACGACGCAGCAGAGGTAGGCGTCGAGCCCGGCGACCCGCTCCCGTCCCGGCGGCGTCCCCGACAGCATCCGGAGGTAGTCGGCGGCGTGGTTGAGAGATGGATCCGGGGCAACGGCGGGGAGCCCGATTGTCGCGCGGTGCCAGGCTGCGGCGAACACGGGAATCGCCCCGGTCAGAAGGAGCCTGTCCTCGCCGGGGTCGCCGGACGTCCAGATCTGACCCACCGCGGCGCGCAGCGATTCCATGGGGTCCGAGGCGTCGAGCGCGCGAGCGAGGCCGGGCAGAAGCTCGAACGCCTTCTGGCGCGCACGCGCGAGAGGGACTCTCAGCGCCTCCCGCTCCCGGGGCTCCGGCAGGGTGCCGCTCCACATGAGACCGCAGACGTCTTCGAAGGTCGCGTTCCGGACCAGGTCCTCCACGCGGTGTCCCCGGATCACCAGCTCCCCGGCCGTTCCGTCGACGTGGCTCAGCTCCGTTTCGGCGGCGACGACGTCGTCGAGGCCGCTGGCGGTCGGTGCGCGTGGCGTCATCGCGAAATCTCCAGGAGGTCCCGGCCGACCACGATACGCCCCTTGAAGAACCGGCGTGCCCCCTCCGACCACTGCTCGTCGGTGATCGACGGGTCGTCTCCGGGAACGAGGTGCGAGAGCACGAGCGTCGAAACGCCGGCTTCGACGGCGACTTTCCCGGCGTCTTCCGGTGTCGAGTGGCTCGCCAGGAGATGCTGGCGCAAGCGTGCGGCGTCCGGCACGCGGCGCAGCAGCGCATCGAGGCCCGGCACGTACAGGGCCTCGTGGACGAGAACGTCGGCGCCTCGCGCGAATCGGGCGAGCTCCGGCGCGTAAGCCGTGTCGCCGGAGAGCACGATCGAACGATCCTTCGTGTCGAAACGATAGGCGAAAGCCGGGCGGACCGGAGGATGCCGCACCAGCGCGGCAGTCACCTTCACGTCGTCGTTCTGCATCACCAGTCCGGGACCTCCCGCCTCGTGGAGGAAGACGAGCTTTCGGAAGTCCGACCGGCCCTCGTCGGTAATCCGCGTCTCGATGTCGTATCTCATGTAATCGGAAAACGCGCGGCTCATCCCCTCGAGTCCGGGCGGGCCGTAAACGTCGATGCGGCCGAAGGAGCCGGCGGCCCAGGCGTTGTAGGGGATCGCGCCGAGCTCGAGGTTGTGGTCGGAATGGTGGTGCGTGATGAAGAGATGGCGCACCGCGTTCAACGCCACTCCCGCGGAGACGAGCTGCCGGGAGGTGCCGTAGCCGCAGTCGACCACGTACGGCACACCCTGGATGAGGAGCAGCGTGCCGGGGTTCGCGCGCCCGTGCCGCGTCAGAGCGGGGCCGCCCTTCGTGCCGAGAAGGATCAGCCGGGTTCCGGTCGAAGCAGCCGTGTCCGGCGCGGCGCGCGGTATCCCGGCGGGGAGCGCCAGCCCGGCGGCGCCGATGAGGAATTGCCGGCGGTCTGGGGTCAAACCTGCGCTCTGGTCGCTCTCAGAGGCCGAGGTCGCTCAGTCCCGGGTGGTCATCGGGGCGGCGCCCGAGCGGCCATCGATATTTGCGGTCGGACTCCCGGATGGGGAGGTCGTTGATGCTCGCGAACCGAACGCGCATCAAACCGTCGGCTTCGAATTCCCAGTTCTCGTTGCCGTAGGAACGGAACCACTGGCCGGAGTCGTCGTGCCACTCGTACGCGAACCGCACCGCGATCCGGTTTCCCTCGAAGGTCCACATCTCCTTGATGAGCCGGTAGTCCAGCTCCCTCGCCCATTTCCGGCGGAGGAACGCGACGATTTCCTCGCGGCCGCGCGGAAACTCCGCGCGGTTTCGCCACCGGGAATCGGTGGTGTACGCGAGGGCGACTTTCTCGGGGTCACGCGAGTTCCATCCGTCTTCGGCCATTCGGACTTTCTGGATCGCGGTCTCGCGCGTGAAGGGGGGCAGCGGTGGGCGGGTCGTGCTCATCTCGGCTCCTTCCGGGTAGGACGTGCATTATCCGTCGCTGAATGGTTGACACCGGCCCGAGCCGCTCGGAAGATCTCTCCGGGCACATCTTTTCCGGGAGGAACCCATGAAGATTCTTCGCATCGCCGGTCTCGCACTCGGCCTCGCTTTATGCTCCGTTGCCGGTAACGGGGACGACGGCTTCCTTGCCTTCCAGGGCGTTCAGGAGTTCGCCGTCCTGCCCGACGGGGTGCGATTCCCCGAGGGAATCACGGCCAATCCCTCGACGGGCGACATCTATGTCGGCACCTTCGACTCGTCGGCCGGCGCGAACAACCAGCTGCTGCGATTCGGCCGCAACGGCCGCCTCGTGGCGCACCACGACTTCGGCTCCGCTCCGCTCCTCGGTCTCGCCTTCGACAGCGACCACAGCAAGGTCTTCCTCCTGAACTTCGGCGCGTCGAAGGTGCAGCGAATCGCCGCCGCGTTCGACAATTCGACGCCGGTCGAAACGGTCGCGACGATCCCGGTCGTCGGTGCGCCCGCGCCGCGAACCGTCCCGAACCCCGATACCAGCTCGGACACGATCACGTTCGGCTCGAGCGGATTTCCCGCTCCCAACGGCATGGTGTTCGACCATGCCGGAAATCTCTACGTGTCGGACTCCTTTCAGGGAGCGATCTTTCGAATCGACAACGCGAAGACGTGCGCGACGCCCTGCACCCCGAACCTCGTGTCGCATGATCCGTTGCTCGCGACCGCCGGCTTTCCGCCGTTCGGCGCGAACGGGCTTGCGTTGAACGCGTCGGAGACGGTCCTCTTCATCGCGAACACCGGGGACAACCGTGTGCTCAAGATGGACGTCGCGACGCACGCCGTCAGCGTGTTCGCGGAGAGCATCCACGGGGCCGACGGCCTTCTCTTCGACGCCTCCAGCGGACGGCTCTGGGTCGCCGCGAACCAGGCGGACGAGGTGCTGGCGCTCAACGACAAGGGACGCGTCGTCGCACGCGTGGGAGGATTCGACGGGATCCAGCACGATGGGACGCCGAGAGGCCTTCTCTTCCCGGCGAGCCTGGTGATACAGGGAAACAGCATGTACGTGACGAACCTCGCGCTTCCGCTCACCGCCGCTGCGGGCGACGAGCCGGAGGAGGACGTCACGCGGTGGAACGTCGCGCGGTTCCCCCTGCCGAGGAGATGAGCCTTTTTGACTGAGAGCGAGACGGAAATTTCTCGTCGAGCCGCGGACCGGATCGAAGCGGTCCGGGTCCGCGGCACCGACCCTCCCGAAAACATCGCACCGGCGGGACCCTCCGGCGAGCGAGCGTTCTTTTCCGAAAGGCTCGCGCTGTTCGCCCGGATCGCGTGCCTGGCGTCGGGCGGGTTCCTCGTGATGCGCATCGTGTTGAACGCGATCGCGCAGCGCGGGGCCGGGCAGCCGGTGCCCTACGACGCATTCCCATGGTTCCATTTTGCCGCGACCGCCATCTTCTTCCTCGTCTGGATCCTCGCCGGCCAGCGGGCTCTCCCGGATCGAGGACTCGGAATCCTCGACGCATCTGGGACGATCGCCGCGGCCGTCTGCTATGCCTTGATGGAGCGGACGATGCCGCTCTCGTGGCGCCCCGATCAGCTCGTGCTGCTGATCCTGAACGCGGTTCTGCTCGGCCGCGCCGCGCTGGTGCCGAGCGAGCCGCGCCGCACTGCGTGGATTTCGATCGCGTCCGTGGCCGCCATTCCGCCGGTCACGTTTCTGCTCTTCAGAAACGCCCCCTCCCGGGAGCTCCTCGTCGGGTCCCTCGTCACGCAGGCGGTCCTCTGGTCCTCCTTCACGGTCGTGCTCGCGACGCTGATATCGAACGTGACCTTCCACCTGCGCCGCTCGATCGCGAGGGCGAGGCGTCTCGGCCAGTACCGGCTCCTCGAGAAGATCGGAGAAGGGGGCATGGGGGTCGTCTACCGCGCCGAGCACGAGATGCTGCGGCGTCCGACCGCGATCAAGCTGCTGCCTCCCGGCAAGGCTGGCGAGCGGGATCTGAAGCGCTTCGAGCGCGAGGCTCAGCTCACCGCGCGCTTGACGAATCCGCACACGGTCTCCGTTTACGACTTCGGCCGCACGCCGGAGGGAGCCTTTTATTACGTGATGGAATTCCTCGACGGCATCGACCTCGAGCGCCTGGTCCGCGAGGACGGACCGATGCCGCCCGGGCGCGCCGTACTCGTGCTGCGGCAGGTCTGCGAGGCCCTCGCGGAAGCGCACGAAATCGGCTTGATTCATCGCGACATCAAGCCGGGCAACATCCTGCTGTCGGAGTCGGGCGGGCTGTTCGACGTCGCGAAGGTCCTCGACTTCGGGCTCGTCAAGGAAATCAGCGAGCCCGAGGCGGAGAAGCTGACACGCGACGACGTCCTGGCGGGAACCCTGCACTACCTCGCGCCGGAGACGATCCAGGAGCCGGGATCCCCCGATCCGCGCAGCGACCTCTATGCGGTGGGCGCGGTGGCCTATTACCTGCTCACCGGGCATCCCGTGTTCGACGGGTCGCCGATACACGTCATCCACAGCCACCTGCAGGCGGCTCCCGAGCCGCCGTCCGCCCGCCTCGGGCGGGCGCTGCCGCTCAAGCTCGAGAGAGTCGTTCTCGACTGCCTGGAAAAAGATCCGAACTCCAGGCCCGACAGCGCGCGAGCGGTCATCGAACGGCTCGACGCCTGCGATGACGTCGAGCCGTGGGCCGTGGAGCAGGCGCGGCAGTGGTGGAGGGCTCGAAAGACGGCGTGAGCAAGACCGAGCGAGGTCTTCGCCGGATTGTCGAATCGATCAGCCGGTAACGCCTATCCGTGCAGCGACTGGTACCTCGCGAGCAGGACTTCCTGCGTCTCCGTAAACGCCGGGTCGATCGAGATACAGCCTTCGATCGGGCACGCTTCGACGCACTGCGGCTTGTCGAACGCCCCGACGCATTCGGTGCATTTCTCCGGCGCGATCAGGTAGATGCTGTCGCCCGCGGTGATCGCCTCGTTCGGACAGACAGGCTCGCAGTTGCCGCAGTTGATGCAGTTCTCGTCGATCTTCATCGCCATGGCGGATTTGCTCCTCTTTGAGCGGCCAGAGTCGCACGGGCGCAGCCGCCGCGGATGATGCAGGCTCATCACCGCTTCGGCGAATCAGCTCATTTGAGGCCGTCGATCAGGTAGAGGTCCGAGAGCGCGCCGAAGGTCTGGTAGACGTAAGTCTCGCCGTCGGGACTCAGGAGGAAAGTGCGCGCACCCCCCGTCTGGAAGCCCACGGGACGGATCTCCTTCCAGGGCCGCTTTTCGCCGGTTTCGAGGTTCACCAGACTCAGTTTGATGGGGGAACCGAGTTCCCTCACGATGATCGACCGCCCGTCGGCGGCCCATCGCACGGGAATTTCCTGCGGCAAAAGACCCGGGACCTGGCGCGGCGCGCTCCCGTCCACGAATCCCACGAAACGATTTCGTTTCGCGTCGACCGTCAGAAAACGGCGGCCATCCGGCGCGACGGGGTTTGCGAAAACGACAAATTGCGGGGAGCTCATCCCCTCCGGAGTGACGGCCCGGCGATTTCCGCTTGCGACGTCGATAAGGAAGAGCCGCGCCGGGCGCCCCTTTTCCGCCGCCGCGAGCAGCAACCGCTGGCCATCGGGCAGCCAGTTGCCGGCGCCGGAGAAGTCCAGGCCGGAGGTGGGCACGGTCCTCGGCTCCCCCGCGCCCGTCGGGAGAAGCATGAGGCGAGGCGGCGCGCCCGAGTCGCCGCTCAGCCGGACGGTGACCCACTTGCCGTCGGGCGAGAGCGCCCCCGACGTACCTTCGCCGAGGCGCACGGCCGGAGAACCGTCGGTGCCCCGAATGTAAACCGCGCCTTGCTTTCCCCCACCCCCTTCTCCGGCTTCGGTGAAGACGAGGGTGTTTCCGTCCGCGGAGAGATCCGTCGGCCAGGACTGGTCGAACCAGGTGAGGTCGCGCTCGTTCGGCTCTCCCCGCTTCCGTCCCATGACCACGACCCGAAGCCGGTGATGGGCGGCCAGGACACGACCTTCCCGCGAGATGTCATCGAGCTCGAGATTTCCCGGCGCGCGCGTGATCAGGCGCTCGCGTCCGGAGAGACTCACGGCGTAGAGAGCCTGCGGATCGCTGCCGCTCCTCGACCCCGTGAACCAGATCTCCTTGCCTTCGGGTGACCAGCAGGGCGCGCCGGCCGTAGAGTCCCAGCCCTCCGACAGCAGGCGGCGTTTTCGGCTGGCCACTTCGACGACCGAGACCGATCTCCGCCCGTCGAAGCCTTCGAAAAAGGCGATGAGGTCGCCGGAGGGCGAGAAGCGCGGACCTTCCAAAGGTCCTTCGGATCCGAAAAGCACGGTCCCGATGGGCGCTTCGAGACGGTTCTTCCCGTCGACGTTGCGGATCACGACGAGGTCGCGGCCGTTCGGGGACCAGTCGGCGCCCGCATAGGGCACGCCCTCGAGGACGGGCCGCGGTGCGCCCCCCGCAAGCGCGACACGGGACATCGTCGAAGCGGGCCATTTCCCTTCCCCGACGAGGATCGCCATCTCACCCTCCGGCGACACCGCGAGGATGTCCGCGTTGGCATACTCGAACCGCCGCGACTCGGGGCTGTCCGCCCTCGTTTGATAGAGGCCCTGCGGACTCCCTTCCCACGTTGCGCCGTAGAGGACTGTCTTTCCATCCGGCGCGAATCGGGCGTTGCCGATCTGGCCGGCGCGGAACGTCAGCCGGTGGAAGGACGGCGCGGAGGGCGGTTTCGCGGAAGCGCGCGCCGCGATCCAGCCCGCCGCGAGCGCGGCCGCGACGAGGACCGGGACGACGGCGGCCCGCAGAGCGCGGGACCGCGGCGGCACC
>DASQJK010000335.1:0-3151 GCA_035631095.1 Thermoanaerobaculia bacterium | reverse complement strand
AGTCCCGGCTCGCCGGCGACGCCGGGATCTCCTTTCGGCCCCTGCGGACCCTGCGGCCCCGCCGCCCCCGCCAGCGTCTCGGCCGCGCGGACGTATCCGAGCACGTCCACGAGGACGTCGGCGCTGGCTCCCGGCAGAAGCCCGATGCGCAAAGCGCCGCCGGCTTTTTCGAGCGCGACGATGCCTTCCTGGAAGTTGGCCACGTCGCCTCCCGCCCAACCGAACCAGAAGGCGAAGCCGCCGTCGATGGAAACGGGAATGGATCCGGCATTGAGGACGCCGGTCGCGGGAAAGGGCTCCCCGTTGATCACGGAGACGCGAACCGACACCGCCAGGACGTCGGACGGAATTTCGACCGCATCCGGATCGGCCAGCCGCCGGTTGGCGAGGCTGCATCCGTTGCCGGCGGGCATTTCACCCGCGACGGAATAGAGGCGGGATTCGCCGCCGACGAGGCTCGGCCCGCCGTGCGCGTCGTCAAACTGGCGGTCGCGCCGGGTGTCCACGAGGCGGCAGGGGACGATCTGCTGAAAGACGACCGTCTTTCCGGGCGCGAACGGAACCGTGGAAAGGAGTTGAAAACCCTGGATGCCCATCGGGCCGTGATGCGAAGGCTGCTGCGCGACGGCCCACGCCGACGCCGCCATGACCATGACGAAAAGATATGCGAACCTGCGGATGTCTCTCATGACGTCTCCCTTCGCCCGCGGATCGCACTTCCGCGCGCCAACCGATGAGATGCCATGGCGCGAAAACCCGCCTGATCTGTTTCCGTCAATTTCGGTAACGGAGAGTCTCGAGGCCGGAAGTCGTCTAGCGCCGGCGGGCGGCGAGAGGCAGTTCCACGATCGTCTGGAGCCCGTTGTCGGATTCGATCTCGAGTGCGATCTCGTTGCCCCGCCCGTCCACTTCCACCCAGACGCGAAGGGGCATCTCCACCGGATGATCGATGTTCGCTCCGGTAGCTCCGCCGAGCGCGATCGAGAGCTTCCTGCCGAATCGGTCCGCTACGATTCCGTTCAGAGGCAGCTCACGCGCTTCGTGCTGCGCCCCGAGCTTCTCGCCGACGACCGTGACGCTGACGAGCTCCTCCCGATGGCGGCGGGTGAAGTCCTCGAAGAAGCGATACCACTCCGCCCGCGGCACGTTCCGGTTCGTCATGGCGGTCCCTCCCTGGATGTCATTCAGGCGGCGCGCACCGTCAGCACCGGGCACGGCGCGGTCGAGATCACGCGCGACGCGACGCTGCCGAGGAAAAAACGCGCGACTCCCGTGCGCCCGTGCGTGCCCATGATGACGAGATCCACGCATTCGTCCGCGGCCGCCCTGCCGATCGCTTCATAGGGGTCTCCGAAGATCACGAGCTGCCGGGCGGGCACGTTGCGCTTCTCCGCTTCGACGATCAGCGACTCCATGCGCCTTTCCGCGGACTCCCTCAGCTGCCGGTCCATCCGGTCGTACGCCTCCCCGGCGAGCGCGACGGGCTGTCCGAGATTCGGGAGCTGATAGGCGTGCGTCAGCACGAGCTCCGCGCCGTTCGCCTCCGCGATCCGCAGCGCTTCTTCGAAGGCCGGAAGCGAAGCGGGCGTCAGGTCGGTCGCAACAAGAATTCGTCGGGGTCTCACCATGACCTCTCCTCTCTTTCTCTCCGTCCTCGAGAATGACGGATTCGCGCGCCTGCCGGCCTGATGTGCATGCACCAATCGAAACGGGGCGATTTTTGATTGGTCCCCATCATGCGGATTCGTGACGCTGCGCGCATCGTGGAGGGGAAAGGAGAGACGTCATGTACGCAACGGCGAGCCGGTCTGACGTCGACATCCAGCAGGACGTCCAGAGGGAGCTTCGATGGGACACCCGGTTCGAAAAGGCCCAGGTCGGCGTGGCGGTCAAGAACGGAATCGTCGCCTTGACGGGCACCGTCGAAAACTTCGGAAAAAAGTGGGCCGCGAGCGAGGCCGCGCACCGTGTGACTGGCGTTCTCGACGTCGTCAACGACCTGGAGGTCAAGCTCGCGGATGACGCGCGCAAGACGGACGTCGAGATCGCGAAGGCGGTCCGACACACTCTCGAATGGGACGTGTTCGTACCGGATCAGAAGATCCGCACCACGGTGACGAACGGCTGGGTCACCCTAGAGGGCGAAGTCGAGTTCCTGAGGCAGCGGGAGGACTCCGCGGCGGCCGTGCGAGTTCTGGCCGGCGTGAAAGGAGTGACCAATTCGATCGTCGTCCGTGAGAAGAGAGTCCAGCCCGCCGACGTCCGCAGAAAGATCGAGGAGGCGCTGGAGCGGCGCGCGGATCGCGAGGCCGAGCGCATCGCCGTCTCCGTGGAGGACGGCGGCGTGACGCTTTCGGGCCGCGTGCACTCGTGGATGGAAAAGGAGGCCGTGCTCGGCACCGTCAGCCACGCACCCGGAGTGGCTCACGTGCGAGACCACCTCCACGTGGATCCGTTCCACTGAGCGTGGCGGGTCCGGGCCCGCCGGTCTAGGAGCGCGGCTCGCGCTTCAGGAAGTCGCTGACGAAGTCGGCCTCGGTGATGATGCCGACGAGGTGGAGTCCTTCGACGACGGGAAGGCATCCCACCTTGCTCTCGAGGAGCATCGCAGCAGCGTCCTGGAGCGGGAGGTCGGGCTCGATCGTATCCGGTTCGGCCAGCATGATGTCGCGGATGTGGCGGCGCCGTAGCATCGCGCGCTCCTCGCTGAGCGGCAGGTCGTCGATTCTTCCGAGAGCGCAGCGGGACAACTCGACGCTCGTCACGAGTCCCACGAGCTCCTCGTCCTCGACGACGGGGACGTGGCGCACACGGTGCGAGTCCATGAGGTCGTACAGCGTTGCCAGGTCGTCGCCCGGCGTCACGGTGAAGACCCTTTCGGTCATGAGATCTCGCACGAGGCGCCCGACACGGCGCGGCGCCGGGCGCAGCGGAGGAGCCGCGAGCGGCTTCGGTTTCTGCATCGGTTTTGCTTTGGCGATCGGCCGGGGAAGGCGTGTTTGAGAGTTCATGAGAGGAAGTCTTGTTGCGAGCCCGAAGGGGAGAATGATTCGAATGCACCAATCCGGCACCCGGCCCGGATTGATGCCTTTGAATCACGCGCCTGCAAGGCTCGGGGCGGAGGATCGCGTCATGAGCGAGAACCCACAAT
>DASQJK010000334.1:0-6562 GCA_035631095.1 Thermoanaerobaculia bacterium | reverse complement strand
TGAGCTCGCGCCGCAGATCCTGGTAGTTGAAAATCTCGCCGTTACAGACCAGGTGAACGGACTCGTCTTCGTTCGACATGGGTTGATTGCCGCACGCGAGATCGATGATGCTCAGGCGACGGACGCCGAAACCGACTCGATCGTTGACGTAATAGCCCGCGTTATCCGGACCGCGATGGATCAACGTCTCCGTCATCCTGCCGAGAAGGACTTCGTCGATCCCCCGCGGATCCCGGATATTCACCACGCCACAGATCCCGCACATGCTCCTAGCGGCGCTCCCCGGTGAGCTCCGCCGGGTCGATCATTTTGCCGCGGCGGACTCGTCCGCCGGCGCGACGCCCGTCCAGGTCTCCGGTAGAAAAGCCGGAATCCGAGTTCCCGCCCCCGTTCGGTCAGCCAGATCCAGAACCAGGTCCGCGACCGCGAGATCGAGGATGCCCAGCCCGAACGGACTGAAGACGGAAACCCGCCTTGTGTCGGACCGGCGAGGTTTTTCTTCTTTGAGGATCTCCCCCAGGGTTGCGCGGATGAAATCGCGTCCGCCGGTGAACTGCTCGGCCAGATGCACTGAGGTCCGCGCTCGCATGACGTGGTCCACGTCATCGACGATGTTGTCCGCGGACAGGATGGCGGGAACCGAAAGGTCGCGAAGCGACACATGCAGGATCGTCGCTCCGGCGGGGCAGCCGTCGAGGTTTTCGACGTGCGGCTCCGAAGCCGTCGTCGCGAATGAAACCAGAGGCGCACGGCGAAGCACGTCCTCGATGCGCTCCGCGACCTCGATGCGCGCATCCGGTATCGAGCCCTGGATCCAGCGCCGCAGTCCCTCGGCCCGGCCCTCATCGATGTCGAAAACCACGACGTGTCGTATCGGGAAGAAAGATTCCAGAAAGTGAAGGATTTCGGCGTTGATCCGGCCGCAACCGATCAGTCCGACAGTCGGGGGCGGTATCCCTCGCGACAGCTGGTTCGCCGCAAGGGCGGCGCTGGCTGCAGTGCGCTTGGCGCTGATGATCGAACCCTCGAGGATCGCCTGAGGAACTCCGGTTTCGGCGGAATTGACGACCATCACCGCGGATGCGCGGTCCAGCCCGAGTTCGTGGTTGGACGGAAAAGACGCGATCCACTTCAGGCCGGCGAGCGGGCGCTCGCCGCCGAGAAACGCCGGCAACGCGATGATGCGGTTGCGCGGCGACTCGGGGAACAGAAGAAAATTCGAGTGGGGCAACGAGGTGTTGCCGTCCGCGTGCTGGCGGTAGGCGCGCTCGACGGCGTCGAGCACGTCCCGCTCGCGGCCCTGCAGCAGGTCCCCGACTTCGGGTCCCGTCAAGATCAGCAGGTCGCGACCCGGCATTTTCCCTCTTCTGCCTTTTCCCAGAGGTGAGAGACGCTTCCGAAATGCTGCTCCACCCACGAATCGGAATAAATCGTCTCCAGATATCGCTCGCCCCGATCGGGGAAGATGAGGACACAGTTGGATCCTGGAGGGATCTCTGACCGTACCCGGGTCACGGCAGCCAGCACACCGCCCGAAGAGCCTCCCGCGAGGATGCCCTCTTCTCGGACGAGCCTTCGGCAGCCCGCCACGCACTCGAGGTCGGTCACATGGAGTACCCGGTCCACGAGCCCTGGCTGGAGAAGCGGGGGCATGACGGACGCGCCATGTCCCGGGATGAGTCGTCGTGATTTCCTGTCCCCGAAGATGACGCTGCCCGCGGCGTCCACGGCGCACATCCGGGTTCCGAGCTTCTCTTTCCGTACGAATTCCGCGCATCCCCGAACCGTCCCGCAGGTGCTCGTCGAGCAGAAGAGATAATCGACCCGCCCTTCCAGCGCCGCCGCGATCTCGCGCATGGTCTCCTGGTGGGCGATCGGATTGTGGATATTGCCGTACTGGTTCGGCCAGAAACTGTTCGGCACCGTTTTCAGAAGGGCGTTCACCCGATCGAGGCGCGCCTGCAGAAATTCGCCGCTGACTGGATCCGGCTCCGCGATCAGCTCGATCTCGGCCCCATAGGCACGAAGGATCGCCAGGTTTTGAACGGTCGTCTTGGCGTCCACGACGCAGATGAAGCGAAGCCCGAAGGACGCGCAGAGCTGAGCCAGCCCGATTCCCATGTTGCCCGAGCTCGACTCGATCACCACGGTCCCCGTTCCAATCTCGCCGGTCGCGAATCCCTGCCGGAGGATGCTCAGGGCGGTGCGGTCCTTGATGCTCCCGCCCGGGTTCAAACCCTCGAGTTTCGCGTACAGGTTGAAGGGGAGGTCTTTCAAGACCCGGTTCAAACGAACGAGTGGCGTCCCTCCAATCGCGGAGAGGAGGCCCTCTCCCATCATTGGATCAATCACAGGGTCTCTGCTAGCAACATCGGCGCCTGCCAGGGCGCCGGGGCGCTTCGAACAGAACCGGGCCTCATCCCACGATCGCCCTTCTCCGGACGGTTTTCAGAATCTCGCGGCTCGAGCGCTCGACTTCTTCCTGTTCCCGCTGCTCGCGGAGCTTCCGCGACTCGCGCCGGGTTTCGGTGAGGGCGCTCAGGCGTGTATCGGGCCGTTCGGAGATGACGCCGAGAAGCGAAATGAAATCTTCGACCATGCCGGCAACGGTCGAATCCTCGAAGAGGTCGGTAGAGTAGTCGACGAGACCCTGGAGCCCCGCCCCCGTTTCCCAGAACGTGATCTGAAGGTCGTGCCTGGCCGTTCGGATCGGAACGTCGACACCCTCGACGGAGGCTTCCGGCAGGTGGAGGCCCTCCCCGGGGGCATTCTGCAGGACGAGCCACACCTGGAAGAGCGGGTTGTGAGCCAGGGTGCGAGAAGGGCGCAGCTCGTCGACGAGCCGTTCGAAGGGCAGATCCTGGTGGGCATAAGCGCCGAGCGCCGTCTCGCGCACTCGACCGAGGAGCTCCCGGAACGAAGGGTCGCCGGAGAGGTCGACGCGCAGCACCAGAGTGTTGAGAAAGAAACCGATCAGCCGCTCCGTTTCGACCCGGATCCGGCCCGCCACGGGAGAGCCGATCACGATGTCCTCCTCGCCCGAAAATGAATGGAGGAGTGCGGCAAACCCGCCGAGCAGCGTCATGTACAGCGTCGCACTCGCCCGCCGCGAGAGCACCTTCAGAGAGGCCGTTACGTCGGGAGGGAGCGAGATCGACCGTCTCGCTCCCGAGAAGCTGCGGGCGACCGGCCTCGGATGATCGAGCGGAAGCGAGAGGATCTCGGGCGCATTCGCAAGCTGCCGCTTCCAGTATTCGAGCTGCTCGCCGAGAAGAGAGGGAGTCAGAGCTCTCGGCTGCCACGCGGCATAGTCCGAGTACTGAATCGGCAGCTCGGGAAGGTCGGGCCGCCGTCCGGCGAGGAGCGACTCGTATGCGGCCGCCAACTCTTTGAGGAAGATCCCGACGGACCAGAGATCGCTGACGATGTGGTGGATCGTCAACACGAAGATGGACTCCTCCTCGCCGAGGCGCAGCAGAGCCGCCCGGAACAGCGGTGCCCGGGCGAGGTCGAAGGGCTTCTCGACCTCTTCGGCCGCCTCGCGCAACGCGGCCTGTTCGCGCTCTTCGGCGGAGACCGCCCGGAGATCGGCGACACGCAGCTCGACCGGAAGCCTCTCGTCGATTCTCGCGACGGGCCGGCCGTCGACCGACTCGAACCTCGTCCGGAGCACGTCGTGCCGGTCGGACACGACCTGAAGCGCCTCGCGGAAGGCCGACAGGTGGAGGGGTCCGCGAATTCGGACGGAGCGGCGAATGTTGTACGCACTGCTCCCCGGAACGATCTGATCGAAGAACCAGAGTCTCTGCTGAGCGAACGAGAGCGGCACCGTTTCCCCTCTCTCGCAAGGGACGAGCGGGACGTCGGCGGTCGAGTTCGAGCCGCGCTCGGCCTCGATTCGCTTCGCCAGCCCGGCCAGCGTCGGTTCCTCGAATATCGCGCGGAGGGGTACGTCCACGCGGAGATCCGCGCGAACACGCGCGAGAACCTGCGTCGCCAGGAGCGAGTGGCCTCCGAGCTCGAAAAAATCGTCGAATGCGCCGACGCGCTCGACGCCGAGAAGACTCTCCCAGATACCCGCCAGGAGCTCCTCGACCGGTCCCCGCGGTTCGACGGTCGCTGCCGGCTCTTCGCCTGTCCGGTCAGGTGCCGGCAGACGGCGGCGGTCGAGTTTCCCGTTCGGGGTCAACGGGAGCGCCTCCAGAACGACGAACGCCGAAGGCAGCATGTATTCGGGCAGAGTGCGTTTGAGAGACGTTCGTACGTCTGCGAGATCGAGTGTCACCCCCGGCTCCGCGACCACGTAGGCGACGAGGCGTTTGCCGGGCGGGCCGTCATCTCTCACCAGACACACCGCGCGCGCGACACCCGCGCACGCAGAAAGCGCCGACTCGATCTCGCCGAGCTCGATGCGGTATCCCCGCAATTTCACCTGATGATCGATGCGCCCGACAAATTGGATCGTTCCGTCGGCGGCGTACCTCACGAGGTCACCCGTGCGGTAAAGACGCGCCGGCCCGGCCGAAGCGAACGGATCCGCGACAAAGGCTTCCGCGGTCCGGTCCGCGTCATTCAGATATCCGCGCCCGACGCCGTCTCCGCCCACGAAAAGCTCGCCCGCGACCTGGACCGGCACGGGGGCGCGCCCCTCGTCGAGAACGTAGAGCCGGGTGTTCGCGATCGGCCTTCCAATCGGAACCGTCGCCGCGGATTCGGGGGGGGCGACCGATATCGCGTGATGCGTCACGTCGTCCGAGCACTCGGTCGGCCCATAGGCATTCAAGAGCGGGATTCCCGCGTGCACGCGGAGCCATTCCCTCGCGAGCCCGCCCGAAAGCGCTTCTCCGGTCGCGATCATCCATCGCAGAGCAGGGAGCCGGCGGGTTCCGGACGTGGCCTCCGACTCGAGCATCGCCTGAAGAAGCGAAGGAACGACCTCGGCGATCGAAACCCCCTCCCGCTCGAGGCCGTCGAGCAGGCGCGCAGGGTCGTGCGCGGTCTCGTCGTCCAGCACGACGACGCGGCCTCCGACGAGAAGCGGCGCCAGAAACTGCCAGACGGAAATGTCGAAACACTGAGAAGCCGTCTGGGCGACGGTGTCGGCAGCGGACAGCTCGAGGTCGGCGATTTTCGCGTAAAGGTGGTTGACCATCCCGCGATGCTCGATCATCGCGCCCTTGGGCGCGCCCGTGGAACCCGACGTGAAGATCACGTACGCGAGGTTTTCGGGCCCTGCGGCCGGCGGCGGATTCTCCGCGCTCTCTCCCTTCCCCGTCGATTCATCGAAGAGGATCGCGGCGGGAGGATTCTGAATGCCTGCCGACGCTTCAGACGCGAGGAGCTGGAGCCTGGCGCTGGTCAGGACCGTCTCGAGTCCGCTTCGAACGACAATGTCCCGGATTCGCTCGACCGGGTGCGCGGGATCGAGCGGGAGGTAGGCGCCTCCGGCCTTGAAGACCGAGAGGATGGCCGTCAGAAAGTCCAATCCGCGGTCAAAGAGCAGTCCGACGATGCGGTCTTTTCCCGTCCCCCGGCGGCGCAGGAGTCGCGCTGCGCGATTGGCTCGCTCATTGAGCAGCCGGTAGGTGATCGTCTCGTCACGGAATGCCGCTGCGATCCGGTCGGGAGTCCGCGCCGCCTGAGCTTCGAACAGCGCGGCGAATCCGCTCTCCCGGGGATACGGACGGTCGGTGCGGTTCCACTCAACGAGGATGCGCTGCCGATCTTCGGCGGTCAGGATCGGCAATTCGGAGACCTTTGTGTCCGGGCACTCGAGCGCTCCCGCGAGAAGGACCTGGAAGCTGTCCAGCATCCGTTCAACGGTCGCCTCCTCGAAGAGGTCCGCGTTGTACTCGAGGGAACCGGTCATCCCCTCCGGCCGCTCGCGGATCACCATCGTCAGATCGAGCAGGGCGGCATCATGGGGAACGAGCAGGTCTTCGGAGACGAGGCCGGGCAGCATGAGCGTCCGGGCTCCTCCCGAATCGACGTTCAGCATGGCCTGGTACACCGGCGCGCGCGCCGGATCGCGTTCCGGGTGAAGCGCCTCAACCAGCCGCTCGAAAGGAATGTCCTGATGGGCATAGGCTCCGATCGCGGTTTCCCTGACCCGCTGGACGAGTTCCCGGAAGGTGGGATCTCCGGAAAGATCCGGCCGGAGAGGGACGGCATTGATGAAGATGCCGATCAGCCCTTCCGTCTCCACGCGGCTGCGGTTCGCCGTCAGACTGCCGATGATGACGTCGTCCTGACCGCTGTAGCGCCGGAGGAGAACGGTGAACGCGGCGAGGGATGCCATGAAGAGCGTGACTCCCTCAGCGCGGCAGAAAGTCTTCAGACGAGCCGCGACGGAGGGGGCGATGGTGAAACGGCGCCTGCCGCCCCGCAGGGTCGCGACCGGCGGTCGCGGGTGATCGGTCGGGAGCTCCAGCACGGGCAGTTCGCCTTTGAGCTGCTGCTGCCAGTATTCGAGCTGCGACTGCATCTCGCCGCTTCGCAGCCATTCGCGCTGCCACTCCGCATAATCGCCATACTGGATCGGGAGACGCGGCAGCGACGGTTC
>DASQJK010000333.1:0-12796 GCA_035631095.1 Thermoanaerobaculia bacterium | reverse complement strand
CCATGGCGCTGCGCGCTCGGATCCGCGGCACGGTCCTGCTACGAGTCCTCGTCGGCGAGAACGGAGCCGCCCTCGACGTACAGGTAATTTCCGGCGCGGCGGGCGGTCTGACGGAAAGCGCGGTCGCCGCGGTCCGGCAGTGGCGGTTCACCCCCGGACTGCGCGACGGCGTACCCGTCCGCGCCTGGACCACCGTGCCGATCCCCTTCGAGCCCTAGCGGCGTCCCGCGCGAAGCGCGGAAAGGCGCCGCGTCCTATTCGAGCGCGCGCTTCCCACGCGCGGGAGAATAGGCTTGAAGATCTGCCTCGCTCCAGTTAGCTACCTCTGCGCGTAGTTGACGGTCTTGATCTTCGGAAAGAGCGTCCGAAGGAAGTCCTCCATCACTTTGTCCTCCAGCCACGTAATCTCGACGCCGTCGATGAAGTACGTGGGTGTGGAGTTCACTCCCAGCCGGTAGCCCTCCTCGATCTCCTTGCGAATCCTTCCGAAGCTCGCGTCGCGCAGGTAACAGGAAAGAAAGTCCGAAGAGCTGACCCCGTCCGCTTCTGCGGTCGTGAGCGCGAGCTCGTCGATTCCCGAAACGGTCATGCTCTCCTGCCGCGAGTACACCGCTTCCTTGAACTTGAACATGGGCGCCGCGCCGACCGACTGAAAGAGGCAATCCGCCGCAGAGGCCGCCTTCATCGCCCAGACGTGCCCGAACCAGAGCGGAAAGAACTTGTAGTGCCGGCGGACGTTCACTATTCCGGCGTTCGCCTCGAGGAGCCGGTCGAGCTGCAGGCCGCGCATCTTGCAGTACCCGCACTCCATGTCCGCGAACTCGACGACGGTGACGGGAGCGTCGGGCCGCCCCGTGGCGCGATTGAGCGTGAGGTCGATCCGCCGCCGCCGCTCTTCGCGCGGGTCGACGCGGAAGTCCCAGAGCGGGCCCTGCAGGTAGGTCTTGCCGTCGGGCGACACGTATCCGGGCATGCGCACGGGCCCGTAGCCGGTCTCGAGCGAGACGGCGACGCCCTTCCAGGAGGAACCCACGTCGTGCGTGGGGTCGAGCTGCGCGCGGATGTTCGTGCGGAAGATCGCGCCGAACTTTTCCTCGACCCACGAGAGATCGCCGGAAGACCGGACGTTGCGCCCCGCCGGAGCGGAGGTCGAATCTCCCGCGAAGAACCAGCGCCCGTCGTCGGAGACGAAGTACACGCGGTCGACGTTCAGCTTCTCGTAGCGCCCCTTGCGGTGCACCTTCCAGCCCTGCATGCCGGGAAGGCGGTCGGTCGCGCGCTCGGCCGTGACCCGCGATTCCGGGTCGAAGGGAAGGAACTTCGCGGCGTACGCCTGCACGTCGGCGGCGGTGACGGTCGCGGAGATGGAGGAAGGCGTCCGGGGTTGCGGCTTCTTCTGCGCCGTCTGGGCGGCTGGGGCCAGGGCGGCGGTGAAGAGAGCGGCGGCCAGAAGTCCCGCGGAGCGCCTGGTGGCTCGTGTCTTCAACGGTTTCATCGTCTCGTCATCTCCTGATCTCATTCATCTTCCGTCGCATGCTCACTGTTTCGGCGCGCCGCCGTGGATGACGCGGAGCGACTCGACGACTCCCGGCTGATTGGAATCCAGACCGAGAGAACGTTCGAACAGGCGGGTTGCTTCCTCCCGTTTTCCGAGGCAGACGTCAAAAAGCCCCAGGGCATTCAGTGTTTTCGTCTCGCGGGTCGCGTTCTCGAACTTGGCAAGCGCCTCCGAGGCTCCGGCGCAGTCGCGGGAATGGAACCGGTCGAGCGCGATCTCGAGCGCCAGAGACTCGTCCCCGGGGAGCTCCTTCAACGCGCGTTCCTCGATCGAGCGGGCGGACGCGGTGCGTCCCAGGCGCCGGTATTCGGCGATCCACTGCCGCACGGTGCCCGGCGGGTCCGCGTGCCCCGTCTTCAGGGACCGGAAGAGCCAGTCTTCCGCCTCGCGGTCTTTCCCCTCCATTCGCGCCAGCACCGCGAGATTGAACATCGGCGAATGATAGTCGGGCCGGAGAGCCAGAGCCTTCTCGAAGGCGGCGCGCGCGGCACGCAGGTCCTTCACGGTCTCCCGCTCGTACAGGCCCAGGTTGTTCCAGGCTCCCTCCGTCATGCCGGGCTCCGCTCCTCCTGGCGCGGCGAGAGGACGCGTTTCAGAGCCCGTGAGGTATCCGAGCGCGAGCAGCTTCTTTGCGTACTCGTTCGCCTGCGCCGGGTTCAACTCTTCCGCCGCGACCCGGCGAACCTGGATTCGTTCGAAGACGTCGGCCGCGGGAAGCGCTTTCAAGCCGTCGAAAGCGCCGGCGACTGGACGGCCCGTCATCCGCCGGTCCGGAGCGATGCCGAGAAGCGCGAGCACCGTCGGCGCCGGGTCGAACATCGTCGGCTTCGACGTTGCCCTGCCCGGCCGCACGCGCGCTCCCCAGGCGGCGAAGACTCCCTCCATCCGGTGCCAGTACGGCGCCGTGCTCCAGTCGAGCGACGAGCGCTCGCAGGGCCGGTCGGCCGCCCACTTGAAGCCGTGGTCCGAGCTGACGAGGAGCGTCGCCCCGTCCTCCTGTGCGCGCCGCATCCACTGGCCGAGGAGCCGGTCGACGAGCGAGTAGTACTCGTCGGCAGCGCGGCCGTAGCGCCGCACGTCCTCGTCCGGAGTACAGGCGAGCCTGGGAGGGGCGTCCGGTGCGAACACGTGGCCGATCGAGTCCGTCCCCTCGACGTAGAGCATCAGAAGGTCGGGGTGATTCCGGTCGTAGAGGTCGCGCGCGGCGCGCTGGTAGACGCGCGTCGCCCCGAGGATGCGCGAGAGCGCCACGATCGGGTTTTCCATCCCCTTCCCGCTCCCGAGCGCCTGCTCGATTTCCGCCGGAGAAACGTCCACGAAACGCGCGAGCTCGGCGGCGCTGACGCGCGACTCCCGGGCCACCGCCTGGCCGACGCCGCTCTCGAGCGAGGATGGGAAAGCGACTCCGGACAGCGGCAGCTTCTCGTAGAGGATCGGGCTCGCGTGATCGGAGATGAAGAAGCCGTTCACTTCCTCGGCCGGATGCGTGGCCCACCAGCCGACGATGCCGACTTTTTTTCCGGCGGCGGAGGCGAGATTCCAGATCGCGGGAACGCGGCGCGACCGGCCCGAGATCGGAACCTTCTGACCGGTCTTCGGGTCGACCTCCTGGAAATCGAGGATCCGATGCACGTCGGGCGCGATTCCGGTCGCGACGGTCGTCCAGACGACGGGAGACAGGATCGGCATGAAACTCGTGATGCGCGAGGAGTAGCCCGTCGCCACGAGCCGCTGCCAGTTGGGCATCTTGCCTGCCGCGGACAGCCGGTCGAGGATTTCCCAGTCGAGCCCGTCCATTCCGAGCCAGATCACCGCCGGCGGCGACCCCGGCGCGCGCGGAGTGCGATTGGGGACATCCGACGCGTCGATCGCCGGCGTGGAAGCATCGGCGGGCACCGGGCTCGTCGCGGCGGACGGACGCCCCGGCGCGCCCTTCTCACCGCCGCAGCCGATCGCCCCCAGCAACAGCGCGAAAACGACGGAAGCGGAAGCGGACGCTCCGGGCAGAAGGCGACCACGCATCACTTCGTGCTCCGGAGGGCGAGCTCACGCTCGAGAAAGCCTCGGTCTCCAGGCACGAGGCGGCCGTCGACGACGAACGCGGGAGTGCCACCGACTCCGATCCTTCCGGCGAGCTCCACGTCGCGCACGACTCTCGCCCGTGCCCGCCCGCTGGAAAGCTCCGCCTCGAATCGTTCTTTTTCGCCCGCCGACTCGGCGACGTCCGCCGCCAGCTGTCTCGCTCCGGAAGCCGACAGCCCCTCCGATCGGGCGAACACCATCTCCTCGTAGCGGGAGTAGGGCGCGGCTCCCAGAGCGGCGAGCGCGGCCGCGGATTCGGCGGCGGCGAACGCCCACTCGTGGCTCTTGACGAGAGGGAGGAAATGGACGTCGAGAGCCCCTCCGGCCTGCCGCGCGGCGGCGCGCGCCTCGGGAGTGCGCCGCCTGCAGCGTTCGCACTGGAAGTCGAGGAACTCGGTCACGAAAAAGGAGCCGCCCTCGACGCGCACGCCGGGCGTTTCGGACAAATGCTTCTTTCTCCACGCCTCCGGCTTCTCGCCGAGAGAGTGGAACTCCCCTATGAGAAGACTCGCACCATCGGATGAGACGAATCCGGGCCGCGAGGCGAATGTCTCGCCTTCCAGCCGCGTCATCACTTCGAGAGGAAGGAGCGCTCCACGCGCCGGTCCGCGCTGCTCGATCCGGACCGGCACGCCGAAGCCCTCCTCGAGGGAAGCCCTGACGTTCGGCAGGTCGGCGGCCGGATCGAAGGCTCGGCCGGCGGCGGCGCGCTGCGAATCGTGCAGGACTTCGCCGGCGAATACTTCTCCCGTGGCCGGATCGTGGAGGGCGACGGCCGATTCGTCACGTGAAAGACGGGGTGGCGCCGCGGGGTCGGCCGCCCGCGATACGAGATAGGCCTTCAGGCCGGGGATCCGCACGCCGGGCGCTTCCGCGACGGTGAAGTGCGTCCCCGGAATCCTCGCGAACCAGGCCGTGTAGAAGCTGGTCAGCCGCTCGCGGAGCGAGGGCGCGGCGCCGAGCAGAAGAAGGCCGAGCAGGCACGGGGCCGCGCGAAATCGCAGGATTTTCGCCACCTCGCGGAAGTTAACACGTGCCCGCGCGACTACTTGCGCCGGCCGCCTCTCGTCGCGTCGCGGCCCGCGGCCAGGGTGTTCAACGCGGCCTCATCCCGCTGCAGCACGTTCTTGCCGTAGCCGCGCCGCGTGATGAATTCGAGGTCGACCTGCTGGTACGGCACGCCCTTGGGCAACTCTGCCTTTCGGTAATGCCAGATCTCCCTCCAGTTCGACTCGCTCGACGGCAGCTTCGTCCCCGGCCCGGTCATCCGGTCCCAGATCACCGTGGATCCGCGCCCGGCCGCGAGCGCGGCGTTGATGTCGTTGCGGCTGTACATCGAGAGTCCGGCCGGGTCGGAGCTGTCCTCTCCCGTCGTCAGCGGCTTTCGGCCGACGTAGGTCGGTGAGCCGAGGACGAGGAACACGACGCCGCGGTCGGTCAGGCTCCCGCGGGTCTCGTCCTGCGAGAAGTTCGCGTCCGCGAAAGCCACGCGCCGCTCGAATTCGTCCCGGAACTCGTTCTCCGGGGTCTCCGGCTTCGGGTCGCGCGCCCGCCAGAAATTCGTGACGAACTCCGAGCGGGAGACCGGGTCGGACAGGGTCTCGTAGCGACTCCGCTCCTCAGCGGTCAGGAGTGCACCAACGGGGCCTCGCGCCCAGTCTTCTCCCGCTTCGGAGAGCTGCGGCCGGTACGGCGGCGCTTCGGCATCGAAGACCTGTCTCGGCATCCTGGCGCCGCCCGCGGCGACGGCAGTCTGCGCCTCGAGCATCGCGGCGATCACCTTGCGCGGATACGTGGCCGGATCGAGCACCACGGGCCGGTGGAGAGCGAGATAGATCTCGAATTGCTCGCGCGCCTCCACGGGCCGGTCCAGAGCCGCGAGAGCGGCCCCGCGGTAGAACGCCAGGGCAGGTCGCAGCTCGTCCCGATACTTCGCGTTCTCGGGCAGCAGGGCGAGCCGCTCGATCTGGTCGAGCGTCGAAAGGGTCCGCGAGTAATCGGCGAGCCGGAACTGCTCCTTCGATTTCCGGAACAGCTCGGGTAGCGACGGGCCGGCTGCCAGGGAAACGGCGGCCGCGGAAAGGAACAGGATCGGGAGGAAGAGACGGCGGATCATGGGAGACCTCCGATGTCGCGACCCATGTTACGCCCGGCTGCTGAAGGCAAAGAAAAATGGGGGCGGCGCAAGCCGCCCCCGCAACTGGAGATACGAGGCAGTTAGAACGTGACCTTGAGAGCTCCACGGAAGAGCCGGGCGCCCGAACGCGCGAAGGTCTTGCGGTAATCGGGGTTGTCGATGACCGCCTGGCCCGTCGGCGTGTAAGTGCCGAACACTGTGTTCACGCCGTCGTCGTTCGCCGTCTCCGTCTGCCGGTTGAGCAGGTTGAAGACGTAGAGCTGCGGAGTGATGGTGACCGGTCCGATGACCACGTTGTAACCGAGAGAGAGGTTGATCTCGTACTCGGTCGGCTCGCGGCCCGCGTAGCCGCGCTGCGACAAGTACAGGAGATCCGGGTAGAACTGGTTGTAATAGCCGAGGTTGTTCTTGGGCTGGCCGGACCGGAGATATCCCTGGAATCCGACCGCGAGCCCGAAGGGCGTGTTGTAGACCGCGTCGATGCGGAACTGGTGCGGACGGTCGAGCTCGAGCTTGCCGTACGCGTTGATCAGGAACTGGTTGTAGTCGTAGTCGGCGTTGATCCCGGGGTCCGTCTGGCCGGAGGCCTCGCGGATGGCGCCGGAATAGTTTCCACGCAAGCTCGAATACAGGTAGGACGCCTGAGCCCAGAAGTTCGTGCTGAAGGACTTGCGCGCGGTGAACTCGATGCCGCGGAAGATCCGCCGCGCCTTGCCGATCGGCACTCCCGGGAGCCCGCATTCGCCCCCGTTCGGGTCCGCAGGGTTCGAGGACGTGTCGCAGGTGGGATAGAGCCCGGTCGCCGCGGGGCCGGTGCCGCCCGGATTGAAGATCGCGCAAGAGTTGAAGCCCGTCAGCGGGCTCGAGCCGTCGAGGTCGCAGCGGTCTTCGACCGTGCGGCCGAGGGTCCGATACGTGCCCTTCATGCCGACGGAGAACGTGGGGGTGAGTGCCTTCTCGATGCCGAGAGTCAGCTCATCCTGGTAGGCGGCCTTGGTGCCCGGATCGACCGGCTCGCCGTCGAAGCTGCCGACCTGAATCAAGCGGGTACGGCCGGTCGGAGGCGTCGGCGACTGCGTCGTATCCGTGGGGCTGTAGTTGTACGTGATGAGCTGGGTGTTCGCCGTGAACACGCGGGCGTTCAAGTCGGTCGGCAGCGAATAGAAGAAGCGTCCGGCCGAGCCGTACAGCTTCGATGTGCCGTCGCCGATGAAGTCCCACGTGAAGCCGAAGCGCGGCGCCCACTGGTTGAGAAGTTTGAACGCCGTCTCCTGGTTCCCCTTGAGGACGTTTTCCTGGTCCCAGCGGAGGCCGGCGTTGATGGTGAGGGCCTTGCCGATACGGAGCTGGTCCTGAATGAAGGCGCCGTACCGCTTCGTGTTGACGTCGAAAGGAGCGGTCGTGAGCGGAGTCAGGTCCGTGCCGCTCGGCGTAAAGATGGCATGCGCGTAATAAACGGGAAGACTCCGACCCGCGGCGTTGGTAATCGTCGGGGCCAGGCCCGGAGCGCACACGCGCGAGGTAGAGCACGGGAAGATGTCGACTCGCTGTCCGCCCGTGTAGAAGGTGGACCCGGTCGTGTTGTCCTTCTGGTAGTCGCCGCCGAGCTTGAGCTCGTTCGGACCCATGTACAGCGTGAAGCTTCCCGCAGCCTGATCGCGCTTCGACTTGTTGTTCACGGTCGGCCCGAAGACCTGGCCGAAACCGAACTGCGCGACGAGCGGATTGACGGTGCGGTCCCGGAACTGGATCGTCGTGAGATCGGTCGGGATCGTGCTGAACTGGTCCTTGTGCTGCCCGTACTGTGCCGTGAAGATTCCGAAGGATCCGAACAGCTGGTTGACGCGGCCCGCCCAGTCGGTCCCGCCGAGCTTGCGGGCGCCGAGGTACTGGGCCGGATAAGGCCCGCGCGGTGTGTTGATCGCGCCCGTGTTGTCCTGCGGGTCGGCGAACAGGGTGCCGACGATCGACGTTCCCTGCACCACGTTGAAGGTCAGTTTGCCGGAATAGGTGTCCGACTTGAAATTGAGCGGGAACCGCTCGTTCGCGCGGGCGCCGTCCAGCGGGAAATACGTCGTTTTCTCGTCGAGCCGGTCGTACGCGCCGAAGAACCAGATGCGGTCCTTCACGAAATACCCGCCGAGGTCCGCGCCGTAGTCCGCGCGCGTGTCCTTGTCCGTGATCGTGCCGTATCCGACGTCGCCCGTCTGCGAGAACTGGGGCGTCGAGACGTGCTCGATGTCGGAGCGCATCGACTTGTTGTTGTAGTACCCGAACACGTCGCCGTGGAACTCGTTGCCGCCGGACTTCGTGATGACGTTGATCACGCCGCCGGTGTTGCGGCCGTACTCGGCCTGATATCCGCCGGTCTTCACTTCGACTTCCTGGATGAACTCCGGGTTGAGCGACTTGCCCTGGAACCCCTTGATGACGTTCGTCGTGTTGACGCCGTCGACGATGAAGAGGTTCTCGGCCGAGGTCGCGCCGTAAACGGAGAGCGCGAGCGAGCGCCCCTGCGTCTCGCCATAGTCCGTCTGGACGCCGGGCTGCGACTGGACGATCGACGCATAGTTGCGTCCGACCGGCAGCTTGTCGATGACTTTCGCCGTGTAGCTGCTGCCCGTCGTGGTCGACGAGACGTCGACGAGCGGTGCCTCACCGGAGACGACGACCGACTCTTTGGCGGCCAGGCTCATCTGGAGGCTGACGTTGGCCGTCGCGTCGAGCGTGACGTTGGCCGACTTCTGCACCTGCCCGAAGCCGGACAGGTTCGCCGTGACCGTGTACCGGCCGGGGTTCAGGGAGACGAAACGGTACCGTCCCTGGCCGTCCGTCGTCGCGGTGCGGCCTCCCTGGAGGTTAGGACCCGAGAGTTCCAGTGTCACCCCTGGAAGAGCTCCCCCGTTCTGATCGGTTACCTGCCCCTCGATCGTGCCGGTCGTCTGTCCGAAGACGGCGAGCGGCGCAACGAGGAGAAGGCATACCGAGAGAACGAAGGCGAATCGGTATGAAGCCCTCATTCGTGCCTCCTTTAAGCGAACTGAGAGAAACAAAGCTACCGTTGGTGAACGATGCCGGCCATCGTAGAGCAATGTCACTGCCAGAGTGACAGAAAAGTACGAATGCGCCTAAGTGGCTCTGTCCGCTGGGGCAAACAGCCTCGGAAAGCGCCACGATCGGGGCTCAGTGTGCGAATTTTTGGAGAGTTCTCCAAAGAATTGGAGACCCCGAGGCCGACGTCAGGAGGCCGAGAGGGCGGGCGGCGAAATGGCCACGAGGAGGGCCCCCCGGTCGACCGCCTGGCCCGCCGCAACCCCCACGCGGGCCACGACGCCTCCGCGCGAGGCGCGGATCTCGTTTTGCATCTTCATCGCCTCGAGCACCAGCAGGATCGTTCCGGCCGCGACCGACTGGCCCTCCGAAACGCCGACCTCGATGACCCGCCCGGGCATGAGCGCGCGGACTTCTTCGCCGCTTTCGTCTCCCGCGTCGGATGTCGCGCGCTTTCCGCGCCGGGATGGGTTCTCGATCGGGACCCGAGTCGTGCCGCGCGAGCTGGTGACGACGGCTGCGCCGTCGTCGAACGTCACGAGGCCGCAGATCTGCCGGCCGTCGGCGAGCAGGAGAGAGAGCCGCCCGTCGGAGAGGCGCACCGCGTCGATCGAAGTCGTCGTTCCCGCGCGCTCGACCGTCCACGCTGTCGGGCCTCCGGAGACGACGACCTCTTCCCGTGCGCCCGAACGCGTCAGGATCAGGCGCACTCGCGACTTCATCGCAGCGCCTCGTGGCGGGCCGCCCGCCGCCAGGCCGACGCTCCGGCGGCGCCGGCCTTCGGGCGCTCGCGCTCCAGCGCCGCCATCGCCGCGCCGACCGCCGACAGCAGGATGTCCTCGTCGGCCGGTGAGGCTTCGTCCTCGAGGAGCCCGGCGGCGAGCCTGCGGTCGAGCCACTGCACGTCGAAAGCGGCGGACACGAACTCCGGATCCGATACGAGGCGGCGGAAAAGAGGAAGCGTCGTCTCCACTCCGGTGATCCTGTAATCCTCGAGGGCGCGGACGAGACGTGACAGCGCCTCCGGCCGGTCGGCCCCGTGCACGATGAGCTTGCCGAGCATCGGGTCGTAGTCGATCGGAACGACCGAGCCGGTCTCGACGGCGACGTCGTTGCGGATCCCGGGGCCCTGCGGCAGACGCACCGCCGTGATGGTCCCCGGCGACGGAGCGAAACCGCGGCGCGGGTCCTCGGCGTACACCCGGCACTCGATCGCGTGTCCCCGAGGCGACACGGCGCCGATCGAGAGCGGCTCGCCTAGCGCGATGCGGATCATCTCCGTCGCGAGGTCCACTCCGAACACCTCCTCGGTGACCGGGTGCTCGACCTGCAGCCGAGTGTTCATCTCGAGAAAGTAGAAGTTGCCGGAGGCATCGAGCAGGAACTCGACGGTGCCGCAGGATACGTAGTCGACGGCCCTGGCGGCGGCAACGGCCGCTTCGCACATCCGCGCCCGCAGGTCCGGCCCCACCACGGTCGACGGGCACTCTTCGACGACCTTCTGGTGCCGGCGCTGGATGCTGCACTCCCGCTCCCCGACGGCGACGATCCCGCCGCGGGAATCGGCGACGACCTGGACCTCGACGTGCCGGGGCCGCTCGACGAGGCGCTCGGCGTACACCGCTCCGTCGGAGAAGGAAGAACGGGCCTCGGAAGCGACGCGCTCGAACGACCCGGCCACCTCGGACTCCGAGTCCACGCGGCGCATTCCCTTGCCGCCGCCGCCCGCGGAAGCCTTCAGGAGAAGCGGATAGCCGGCTTCGCGGCCGAAACGCGCGATGTCCGCCGCGCCGGCCGCCGCCTTGCGCATCCCGGGTACGACGGGCACGCCGGCCGCGATCATCCTTTCGCGGGCCGCCGTCTTGCTCCCCATGGATTCGATCGCCGACGCGGGAGGCCCGACGAACGTCAGTCCCGCTCCCGCGCAGGCCTTCGCGAAGCCGGCGTTCTCCGCCAGAAAACCGTAGCCCGGGTGAACGAGCGTGGCGCCGGTCGTGCGCGCCGCTTCGAGTATGGCGGGAACCGAGAGGTAGCTCTCCCGAGCCGGAGCGGGCCCCAATCGAACGGCGTGATCGGCGGCAGCGACGTGCGGCGCCTCGCGATCCGCATCCGAGAAGACGGCCACGGTCTCGATCCCGAGATCGCGGCACGCGCGGAAGATCCGCAGCGCGATCTCGCCGCGGTTGGCGACGAGAAGCCGCGTCACCATCTCCGGTCTCCCGTCTCTGTCACAAGGGGATGTTCCCGTGCTTCTTCTTCGGGAGGACGACCCGTTTGTTCTCGAGCAGCGCGAAGGACTGGATGAGCTTCTCCCGCGTCTCCGACGGCTCGATGATCTCGTCGATGTACCCGCGCTTCGCCGCGATGTACGGGTTGGCGAAGTTCTCGACGTACTCGGCGACCTTCTCCGCCCGCTTTTCGGGGGGCGCGTCCGCGGGCAGCTCCCTGCGGTACAGGACGTTGACGGCACCCTCGGGGCCCATGACGGCGATCTCCGCCGTCGGATAGGCGAAGTTGAAGTCGGTGGCGATGTCTTTCGACAGCATCACGCAGTAAGCGCCTCCGTACGCTTTGCGCGTGATCACGGAGATCTTCGGCACCGTCGCTTCGGCGAAGGCGTAGAGGAGCTTCGCGCCGTGTCGGATGATCCCGCCGTACTCCTGCTGCGTTCCGGGCAGAAAGCCGGGCACGTCCTCGAAGACCAGCAACGGCACGTTGAAAGCGTCGCAGAAGCGCACGAAGCGGGCTGCCTTGACCGACGCGTCGATGTCGAGCACGCCGGCGAGGTGCATCGGCTGGTTCGCGACCACGGCGACGGAGCGCCCACCCAGCCGGATGAAACCGCAGAGAATGTTCGGGGCGAAGGCGGGCTGCACTTCGAAGAACGTTCCGCCGTCGGCCACCCGCCGGATCAAGCCCGCCATGTCGTAGGGGCGGTTCGGCTCCTCGGGTATGTACTCGTCGAGGTCGGGCGCGCCCCCATCGACCGGTTCGACGGACTCCGCCGCGGGCGGGTCGTCGAGGTTGTTGGACGGAAGGTACGAGAGCAGCTCGCGTATCGCGTCGAGCACGGCTTCGTCGTCGCGGCGGACGAAATGCGCCACGCCCGACACCCCGGCGTGCGTCCTCGAACCGCCGAGCTCTTCCTTCGTGACTTCTTCGTGCGTCACGGTCCGGATCACATCCGGCCCGGTGACGAAGAGGTACGAGGTCTTCTCCGTCATGAACACGAAGTCGGTGATGGCGGGCGAGTAAACCGCTCCGCCCGCGCACGGTCCGAGAATGGCGGAGATCTGCGGCACGACTCCGGAGGCCCGGGTGTTGCGCAGGAAGACCTTCGAGTATCCGGCGAGGGACACGACGCCTTCCTGGATGCGAGCGCCCCCCGAGTCGTTCAGGCCGATGATCGGCGCGCCGTTCTGGACCGCGAGGTCCATCACTTTGCAGATCTTGTCCGCATTCGATTCCGAGAGCGACCCCCCGAACACCGTGAAGTCCTGCGCGAAGACGTAGACGGGCCGTCCCTCGATCGTCCCCGCGCCGCAGACGACGCCGTCGCCGGGAAACTGGGCCTTCTCCATGCCGAAGTCCTTGCAGCGGTGGACGACGAAGGGGTCGAGCTCGAGAAAGGACCCGGGATCGAGCAGCCGCTCGACGCGCTCGTGGGCGCTCCACTTGCCGTCGGCATGCTGCCGGGCGACCCGCTCCGGGCCGCCGCCGTCGCGAGCCTGTTCCCGGAGCGCCTCGAGGTGCTCGATGCGGTTCTGGATGGTCATCGAGGGGAAAAGCTATCAGGAAGGATGGCGGACGGCCCGATGCGATTCGCCCGGGCTGAATTTGAGCCTGTTCTTCGCCCGCGTGGAACGCGCGGGCTCGAACAGGAAGCGGCGCCTTTCCGCGCTTCGCGCGGGACGCCGCTAGAGAACGATCCCTCGCTGTTCGGCCAGCTTGCGACGGATCCGCCGGAA
>DASQJK010000332.1:0-4291 GCA_035631095.1 Thermoanaerobaculia bacterium | reverse complement strand
TGCGGCGATTCCCGATCGGTCCGGTCTCGGCGATCACGCCCTTCAACTTCCCTTTGAACCTCGCGCTGCACAAGGTGGCGCCCGCGATCGCCGCGGGCAACCCCGTGATCCTGAAGCCTTCGCCTCGAACTCCGATGACGGCGGACCTGCTCGCGAGGGCGGTGGAGGCGTCGGGCTGGCCGGCCGGCGCGTTCTCGCTCGTCCACGCCGATCCGCCGGTCGCGAGGGCTCTGTGGACGGATCCGCGCATCCGCTGCGTGAGCTTCACCGGGTCCGACGCGGTCGGCTGGAAGATCAAGGAGGAGGCGTCCCGCCGGCGGGTCCTTCTCGAGCTCGGGGGAAACGCGGCGGCGATCGTGTGCGCGGACGCCGATGTCCGCAGCGCGGCGGCGAAGCTGGCGGTCGCGGCGTTCGCGTACGCCGGTCAGGTATGCATCAAGGCGCAGCGGATCCTCGTCGCAAAGGAGGTCGAGCGGGACTTCCTCGACGCCTTCCTCGAGGAGTCGCGGAAGATCACGCCGCGCGATCCGTCCGATCCCTCCGCCATCCTCGGTCCGATGATCGACGAGGAAAGCGCGCGGCGTGTGGAGGGATGGGTCGAAGAGGCGAGAGGCGAGGGAGCGCTCGTGCTGCTCGAACCGCGGCGGGAGGGAGCGCGGCTCTCGCCCGCGATCGTCTCGGGAGCGAAACCGGGGAGCAAGATCCGGGACCGCGAGATCTTCGGGCCGGTGGCGACCGTCGACCCATTCGAGGACTTTTCAGCGGCGCTCGCCCAGGTGAACGACTCTTCGTACGGTCTCCAGGCCGCCATCTTCACGAGCGACATCGCGAGCGCCATGAAGGCGTTCGAGGAGCTCGAAGTGGGCGGGGTGATCGTCAACGAGGCGCCGACGATGCGGATCGACAACTTTCCCTACGGCGGCGTGAAGGGATCCGGCTTCGGGCGCGAAGGCGTTCACTACGCCATCGAGGAGATGACCGAGCCCCGCACGCTGTTCCTCAAACCCTGAGGGCCGGGCGTACACTTTCCGATAAGCCCATGGACAAGACGAAACGAGGGCCCGCCGGCAAGCCGCGGAGCGACAGCCGCGAGCTGCTCCGGGTCCTCGTCGACCAGATGCCGGCGGTGGTCTGGACGGTGGACCGCGACCTGCGTTTCCTCACGTCCATGGGAGGCGGGCTCGCCGCTCTCGGCATGCAGACGGACCAGGTGAAGGGGACGACTCTCTTCAGTTATTTCCGCACCGACGATCCCGAAATGGAACCGATCGCCGCGCACCGAAGGGCGCTCGAGGGAGAATCCGTCAGCTATCCGTTCGAGTGGGCGGGGCGGACCTACTCCGTTCACCTGGAGCCGCTGCGCGGCGCGCGGAAGGAGATCCGCGGCGTTATCGGCATCGCCTTCGACGTTTCCGAGCTTCACCACGCTCAGGAAGACCTCCGCCGCTCGCTGTCGCTCCTGCGGGCCACACTCGATTCGACGGCGGACGGAATCCTCGTGGTGGACGAGAACGGAAAGATCCTGAGCTACAACCGCCGCTTCGTCGAGATGTGGCGGATCCCCGACGACCTGGTCGAGGCGGGAAACGACAACGAGGCGCTCGCGTTCGTCCTCGACCAGCTCGTCGATCCGGGAGTCTTCGTGACCCGCACGATGGGTCACTACGCGCACCCCGAGTTCGAGTCGTACGACATCCTGCACTTCAAGGACGGGAGGATCTTCGAGCGCTACTCGCCCCCGCGGGGGGAGCTCGGCGAGCTTTCGCGGGGGCGCGTCTGGAGCTTTCGCGACATCACGGACCGCGTGCGCGCCGACGAGGAGCGCGGAAAGTCCATGTCCCTGCTCGAGGCGACGCTCGAGTCGACGGCGGACGGGCTCCTCGTGGTGGACGTCGACGGAAAAATCGTCAGCTACAACCGCAAGTTCGTCGACATGTGGAGGATCCCGGACCCGATCGTCGCCGCGCGCGACGACAAGCGCGCGATCGCGTACGTGGTGGACCAGCTCAAGTCGCCCGAAGCGTTTCTCAAGAAGGTTCGCGACCTCTACGGCCACCCCGAGTCGCAGAGCTTCGACTGGCTCGAGTTCAAGGACGGCCGGATTTTCGAGCGTTACTCGCAGCCGCATCGCGTCGGCGGGAGGACGGTCGGGCGTGTGTGGAGCTTTCGCGACGTGACGGACCGGGTGCGGATGGAGGAGATCCTGCGGCGCCAGGCGCGGACCTTCGAGCACATGTTCGACGCGGTGATCGTGACGGACCTCGCCGGAAAGATCATCGACTGCAACCCGGGATCGGAAAAGATGTTCGGGCACGACAAGGAATCGCTCCTCGGCAAGAGCAACGACAACCTGCTGTCGCCGGCCGAAGACAAGGACCTGACGCATAAGATGCTGGGGACGATGCGCAAGGCAGGCCGCTGGGCGGGCCAGGTCCGGTTCCGCCGCAAGGACGGCGTGCGCGGCACCTCCGACACGGTCGTCGTCCCGCACACGGACGAGTACGGCCGAACATGCGCGGCGATCTTCATCCACAGAGACATCACCGATCGGATCGAGCTCGAAAGGCAGCTGCGCGAGCTGCAGGGTTACGACGACTCGGGACTGGGCAGGGGATAGGCGAGTGCTGGGTCTGGAGTCGGGAGTCAGGAGTCGAGAGTCAACCCGCTAAACTGCATCGTGCCGGAGGAGTGGCCGAGCGGTTTAAGGCGGTGGTCTTGAAAACCACTGTGCTGGAAACAGCACCGGGGGTTCGAATCCCTCCTCCTCCGCCACTCGAAGCCGCCAGCCGGGGGGTTCGCTCCGAGCGGGCCGTGAGGCCCGCGACAAGCGCCGGGTCCGCCCGGCGCTCATCCCTCCTCCTCCCCACTCCGCCTAAGACGCTTGCCTGTAAGGGTTTCCGATATCGAAGCCGCCGATTCGGGGACGCTGGCGAAAATTGTGCATTCAACCGCGTATCATTCAGACTTCGCGGCAAGCGAGTCCGCCCCGAAGTCGTTTCGGCACCTGGGTTTGACGAGGTTTCAGCAAATCGGGCGGATCCGGCGAAGAGGACCGAGGAAGGTGTAGTGACACGAGTGCGTGCAGAGGTAGAAAGAGGAGGCGGATTCGTCTCCCGTCTGTACAGGTTTCCCGCGGGCGTCTCCTTCTCCGGGCGGCTGCCGCGGGCGCTGCCTCTCGCGTTCCTGCTGCTGTGGTCGCCGCTGACGCTCGCGCAGCCCGTCCGGGTCGTGCGGGACGAGCGGCATGACGTGTCCCCGCCGCTCAAGAGCCTGGCGCCGCTCCCGGCCGTCCGGCGCGCCCTCCGCCGCGAGCCTCTCGAAGAGGAGAGGGACCGGGACCTCGAGGCCCCCGCCGCTTCGGCGCCCGCGGCCCCCGATCCCGTCGTCCAGAGCAAGCCGTCGGGCAAGTCCCTGCTCGACATGCCGGCTCCGAGCCGCAGCTTCGAGGGGATCTCGAACATCAACGGGTTCTACGTTCCGGACACGAGCGGCGCCGTCGGGCCTTCCCACTACGTGCAGTGGGTGCTGACGAGCTTCCAGGTGTTCTCCAAGAACGGCGTGTCTCTGTACGGTCCCGCGGCGGGGAACACCCTGTGGGCAGGATTCGGGGGGCCGTGCGAGACCCGAAACGACGGAGACCCGATCGTCCTCTACGACTCGATCGCGGACCGGTGGTTCTTCAGCCAGTACACGAACGCGCCCCCATACGGGCAGTGCGTGGCGGTCTCCCGCACGCCGGACCCGCTCGGCGCGTACAACCGATATTTCTTCTCGTTGAGCCAGACGGTTCACTACGACTATCCTAAGTTCGGCGTCTGGCCGGACGGGTATTACATGACGGGCAACCGCATCGATCGCGCGAATGCGAACGCGTTCGTCGGAACGGCCGCGATCGTGCTCGACCGCCAGAAGATGCTGGCGGGGCTTCCCGCGACCTATCAGGAGTTCACGCTGAGCGGGTTCTCCGCGCTGCCGGCGGATCTCGACGGCCGCCGGTTGCCGCCCGCCGGCTCGCCCGGTTACTTCGTGCATCCTTCGTCGGCCTCACTCGACCTGTACCGGCTCCACGTGGACTGGGCCAACCCCGCCAACTCGGCGTTGACGGGTCCCACGAGCCTGCCCGCCGCGTCCTACAACGTCCTCTGTCCCGCGACCGCGAACTGCGTTCCGCAGCCCGCGCCGGGAGTCGCGCTCGGCGCCCTGGGACGCTTTCCGATGCAGCGCTTCGCGTACCGCAACTTCGGAGACCATGAGTCGTTCGTCTTCAACCTCTCGGTCGACGCGAGCTCCG
>DASQJK010000331.1:0-4158 GCA_035631095.1 Thermoanaerobaculia bacterium | reverse complement strand
GACTCCGAGTTCCTGGAGGCTGTCGAGCATGCGGCCCACTGAGCTCGGTCCGCCCCTGAACGCGCCTCCGGTGGACGCGCCGCCGCTGAACGCGAACGTGTCGCGGGAGGAGCGAGACGTCCGTATCTCCGCCATCCTCTGGTTCGGTTTCTGGCTGCTCGTCTCTGCCGTCGTCATTCATGTGGCGATATGGGGGCTGTTCCGGCTGTTCGCGGCGCAGGAGCGAACGGGTCAGCGGACGCTCGCGCCGGGAGTCGCCGCGAGTCTCCAGCGCACGCCCCGGGAGCCTCGGCTCGAGCCGCTGCCTCTCGCCCCCAGGGCAGCGCTTCGCGCATCCGAGGACGCGCGCCTGTCGAGCTACGGCTGGGTCGACCGCGCCAACGGCGTCGCGCGGATCCCGATCGACCGCGCCATGGAGCTCATCGTGCAGACCGGGGTACCGGGCGGCAAGCCGCTCCCGCCTCCTCCGGCCGAGGCCCCAGCCACCGGGGCGGCGCCGCGATGAACCGCCGGAGCCTGCTCGCCCTCGCCGCCGCGGCGGCACTTCTGGCAGCGGCGCCGGATTTCGCGCGCGCTCAGGCTGCCCCCGCGGCGACTCCCGACGCGCGCCCCGCGGTCCTGCGTGAAGTCGGCGTGGTCCAGCGGCTCGGGCAATCGCTTCCCCTGGACGCGATCTTTCAGGACGAGGCGGGCCGGGCCGTACGGCTCGGGCAGTACTTCGGAAAGCGCCCGGTGATTCTCGTCCTCGCCTACTACGACTGTCCGATGCTCTGCACCGAGGTTTTGAACGGCCTCCTGTCGTCGCTCAAGACGCTCTCGTTCGACGCCGGCAAACAGTTTGAAGTCGTCACCGTCAGCTTCGACCCGCGCGAGAAGCCCGCCGACGCCGCGGCCAAGAAAAAGCCCTACATCGAGGCCTACGGCCGGCCCGACGCCGCCGACGGCTGGCATTTCCTGACGGGAGGCGAGGGATCGATCGAGCGCGTCACGAGCGCGGTGGGGTTCCGCTACAAATACGACGAGAGCGCGGGCCAGTTCGCTCACGCGGCGGCGATCTACATCGCGACGGCGGACGGAAAGCTGTCCCGCTACTTCTACGGGATCGACTACGCGCCGCGGGACCTGCGTCTCGGATTGATCGAGGCGTCGCAGAAGCGGATCGGCACGCCCGTCGACCAGATTCTCCTGTATTGCTACCACTACGACCCGAAGGTCGGACGGTACGGCGCGGTCGTCATGAACGTCGTTCGACTGGCCGGAGCCGGCACCGTCGCGGTCATGGCGTTCTTTCTCCTCGTGATGTGGCGGCGGGAGCGCCGCCGGCCGCGCCCCTCCCCGGTGCACCGGGAAGCCCGGTCGGAAGGGCGGCCGGCATGAGAACGGATCTGCCCCTCTTCCCGGAACGCGCTTCGACGATCGCTTCCCAGGTCGATGCGCTCTACTTCTATCTGATCGCGGTCAGCGCCTTCTTCGCGATCCTGATCGCGCTGCTCGTCATCATCTTCGCGATCAAGTACCGCCGGCGCTCCGAGGACGAGGTCCCGCCGGCGATCCGCGGCGGCATGCTCCTCGAGGTCGTCTGGAGCGTGATTCCGCTCTGCATCGCGATGACGTTCTTTTTCTGGGGCGCGAAGATCTATTTCCGGATGAACCGCCCTCCGGACGACGCCCTCCAGGTGTACGTCGTCGGGAAGCAGTGGATGTGGAAGCTTCAGCACGCCGACGGGATGCGCGAGATCAACGAGCTTCACGTGCCGGTGGGGCGGCCGGTCCAGCTCACGATGACGTCCGAAGACGTGATCCACAGCTTCTTCGTCCCGGCGTTCCGCGTGAAGCGCGACGTCGTCCCGGGCCGCTACGCCACCGCGTGGTTCCAGGCGACCCGTCCCGGGCGGTACCACCTCTTCTGCACGCAGTACTGCGGAACGAACCACGCCCGGATGATCGGCTGGGTGGACGTCCTCGAGCCGATCGCGTACCAGAACTGGATCTCGAGCGGCGGCGGGTCGGAGTCCCCGGCGTCCGCGGGCGCGAAGCTCTTCCAGCAGCACGCCTGCAACAGCTGCCATCGCCCGGACTCTCTCGCCCGCGGGCCGAACCTCGAGGGACTGTTCGGCCGCCACGTGAAGCTTTCCGACGGACGAACATTGATCGCCGACGAGAACTACGTCCGCGAGTCCATCCTGAATCCGACGGCGAAGATCGTCGAAGGGTTCCAGCCGATCATGCCGACCTATCAGGGCCTCATCAGCGAAGAGGGCATCCTTCAGCTCGTCGCCTACGTGAAATCCCTCTCCACGCCGAACCCTGCGGGCGGCACGATCCTGATCCCTCCTAACAATCGGATGACGGCGCCGAACCGGCCCGGCACCGAGCCTCGCCCGGGCAACGAAAGGAAACCTTGACCATGTCCGCCGAGCTCATTCCTCCCGCCGAGCCTTCCGAGCCGCGCGCGTCTTACTTGAACGCCGGCTACGGCGTGAAGTCCTGGCTTCTGACGCGAGACCACAAGCGGATCGCGCTCCTGTACATGATCTCGATCACGTTTTTCTTCTTCCTCGGCGGGCTCTTCGCGCTTCTGATCCGGCTCGAGCTTCTGACCCCCGAGGGAGACCTCGTGCAGGCCGAGACCTACAACAAGCTCTTCACGATGCACGGGATCGTGATGGTGTTCTTCTTCCTGATCCCGTCGATTCCGGCCGTGCTCGGGAACTTCTTCATCCCGATGATGATCGGCGCGAAGGACCTCGCGTTTCCCCGGCTGAACCTGCTTTCCTGGTACATCTTCGTCGTCGGCGGCCTTTTCACGCTCTGGGCGATCGTTCACGGCGGCGTCGACACGGGCTGGACCTTCTACACGCCGTACAGCACGGCGTTCGCGAGCACGCGGGTGATACCCGCTGCGCTCGGCATCTTCATCACCGGGTTTTCGTCGATCCTGACGGGCCTCAACTTCATCGTGACGATCCATCGCATGCGCGCGCCCGGCATGACGTGGTTCCGGCTGCCGCTGTTCGTGTGGTCCCACTACGCAACGAGCATGATCTTCGTTCTCGGCACGCCCGTGATCGCCGCCACGATCCTGCTCGTCGCCCTCGAGAGGATCTTCCACCTCGGGTTCTTCGATCCGGCGATCGGGGGAGACCCGGTGCTCTTCCAGCACCTCTTCTGGTTCTACTCCCATCCGGCCGTCTACATCATGGTCCTGCCGGCGATGGGAGTCGTCTCGGAGATCGTCCCGACGTTTTCCCGCAAGCGCGTCTTCGGGTACCGTTTCGTCGCGTTCGCCTCGATCGCGATCGCGGTCCTCGGTTTTCTCGTCTGGGGACACCACCTCTTCGTGTCGGGCCAGTCGGTGTACGCCAGTTTGATCTTCTCGTTCCTGTCGTTTCTCGTCGCGATCCCTTCCGCCGTTAAGGTCTTCAACTGGACGGCGACGATGTACAAGGGGTCGATCTCCTGGCGAACACCGATGCTCTATGCGATGGGGTTCGTCGGGCTCTTCACGATCGGAGGCTTGACCGGACTCTTCCTCGCGTCGCTCGGGATCGACGTGCACGTGCACGACACCTACTTCATCATCGCGCACTTTCACTACATCATGGTGGGCGGCGCGATCATGGGATACCTCGGCGGCATCCACTACTGGTGGCCCAAGATCTCCGGAAAGATGTATCCCGAAGCCCTCGCCAGGTTCGCGGCGCTCGTCGTCTTTGTCGGTTTCAATCTGACTTTTTTCCCCCAGTTCATCCTCGGGTACCTGGGGATGCCCCGCCGGTACCACGCGTATCCCCCCGAGTTCCAGGTGCTGAACGTGATGTCGACGGCCGGCGCGTCCATTCTCGGCATCGGCTATCTGCTGCCGCTCGCCTACCTCATATGGTCGATGCGTTACGGCAGGAATGCCGTGTCGAATCCCTGGAGGGCGACAGGGCTCGAGTGGAGAACGCCATCGCCTCCGCCCACGGAAAACTTCCCCGTGACGCCGACGGTGACGTGGGAAGCGTACGAATACCGTCCGCGAGAGGAGGCGAAAGTCATTGGCTGAGCCCGAACGCCTCCCCGCGGAGGAGGGACACGCGCCCTCTCGCCTGCAGCATCACTTCCGGACGATGGATCAGCAGAAGGACGCTTCGTCCCTCGCGATGTGGGTCTTCC
>DASQJK010000330.1:0-3464 GCA_035631095.1 Thermoanaerobaculia bacterium | reverse complement strand
TCACAGTCGGGGTCGGGGTCGGCGTGAAATCCGGAGGAGGCGGGGTCGGGGTCCCGAACTGCGCGACGGCACGGCCGGTCATCAGAAGACAAAGCAGCGACGCGAGTCCCGTCCAACGGTATTTCATGGTCTCTCTCCCCCGTAAGCTGTGGATTTGCATGCAAAAAGATCGCCGGACGACGTCCGCATGGACATTCGACCACGTTTTCTGTTTCACGTGGCACGGCGGGTGCAATCTCCGTCCATCCTGAAATCCAGAGCGGGGCGCCAGCGCGTTCCGCAGAATTCCATTCCCAACGACCAGGAGGTTTCGACCATGGATGCCGCGAACACTTCGAACACGAGCTCGGGCTTCAATGACAACAACAAAGCCTATCAGCAGACGGAAGGGCGGATCGCGCGCGGAATCGAGGAGCAGACGGCGAAGCTGCCGTCGGACGTATGGCTCTGGGCGGCGGTCGCATCGATGGTGACGTCGCTCGGTCTCCAGATCGCCGGCGAGAAGAAGGTCAGCAACTTCATCGGTCAGTGGGCGCCGACGCTCCTGATCTTCGGCCTCTACAACAAGATCGTGAAGGTCGCCGGCTCGGATCGCCTGAGCCGGTAACAGCCCCGCGGGTCGCCGCCGGACTCGCAGGAGGCCGGCGGCGAGACCTGTCTTTTCGGAATGGAACTTGCAGCCGCGCGCCCCGAAGGGGACGTTGCGCGGAACCCGTTCCTTTCGGAAAGGATCCCTGTCATGCCCGCCCGCAAAGCCCCGATTCTGGTCCTCCTCGGCGTCGCCACGTTCGCCGCGGGACTCATCGTCAGCGGCGCGCTCAAAGTGACCCCCGCCAGCGAAGCGCACTCCGCCGGGAATGCTCCGGGCGGGTCGGCGAGCGCCGGACCCGCTTCCGCTTCCGCGCCGACTCTCCCGAGGACGATGACGATTCCGTCTTTCGCGGACATCGCCGCCGCAGCGCTGCCCGCCGTCGTGAGCATTGCTTCGACCGGCGTCGTCTCCGAAGACCAGCAGCAGTCCCAGGGAGTCGATCCCTTCGAGTTCTTCTTCGGCCCCCGCGGACGCGGTAACTCACCCCGTCAGCGGCAGCGCCGCGCGGTCGCAGCGGGGTCCGGTTTCGTCATCTCCGACTCGGGCTGGGTTCTCACGAACAACCACGTGGTGAACGGCGCGTCGAAGATCCAGGTGACGCTTCGGGACCGCGAAGTCTTCTCGGCCAAAGTGGTCGGCGCGGATCCTTCGATCGACGTCGCGCTGCTGAAGATCGACGCGAATCACAAGCTCCCGGCGCTCGCGCTCGGCGACTCCGAGAAGATGCGCGTCGGGGACCCCGTCATGGCGATCGGTAATCCCCTTCAGTTCGCGGGGACCGTGACCGTCGGTGTGCTCTCCGCGAAGGGCCGGACGGGGATCTCGGACAACGTCACGTCCGCGTCTCTCCAGGATCTCCTTCAGACCGACGCGGCGATCAATTTCGGCAACTCCGGCGGACCGCTGCTCAACACGAACGCCGAGGTGATCGGGATCAACACCGCGATGATCCAGCCCGCTCAGAACATCGGCTTCGCCGTCGCCATCGATAGCGTGAAAGCCATCCTTCCGCAGCTCGAGAAATCCGGGAAGGTGGAACGCGGGATGCTGGGAGTGCGGATCGGCCCTGTCGATCAGGACATCCAGAAGGCGTTCAAGCTTCCGTCGATGGACGGCGCGTTCGTCGAGTCGGTCGAGCCAGGAAAACCGGCGGAGCGGGCCGGGGTGAAGCCGGGCGACGCCATCGTGCAGGTCGACAACGTCGTCGTTCACGAGCCGCGCGAGCTCATCAACTACGTGTCTTCGCGCCCGCCCGGCCAGGCCGTGCGCCTGACGGTCGTCCGCAACGGCCAGCGCCAGACGTTGTCCGCGACGCTCGCCCGGCTGGACGTGGGCGAGACCGCATCCGAGGCATCGCCCGCTTCGGAACGGCCGGGACGCCAGGAGCGCCTCGGCATCTCCGTGGCCGCCCTGACTTCCGAAATCCGGCAGGAGTTGAACGTGCCGGCGAACGTCTCCGGAGTCGTCGTCGCCGACGTGCGGGACGGCTCCCCCGCCGGAGACCAGGGAATGGCTCCCGGCGACGTCATCACCGAAGCCAATGGAGCGAAGGTGACCTCCATCGAGGAATTCCGCTCCGCAATGGCGAGGGTCGGCAGGGGCGACTACGTGCGGCTTTACGTGCGCCGTTTCTCGCCCCAGGAAGCGTCCCGATTCGTGATCATCAAGACGGAGTAGCCGCCGCGAAAGCCGTGGAGGAATTCATGCCCGAAAAACGCACCGTGGAGCGGGCTCGGAAAGACCGCCGCGAAGGCAAAGCGCCGAGCACGCAGGCCGGAGAATTCGTGAAGGAAGAGATGGATCACATCCGCGCGGGCAAGCACGGGGCGAAATCGACGAAGCAGGCCATCGCGATCGGGCTTTCGAAGGCGCGCCGCGCCGGTGTGAAGCTTCCGGCGCCGAAGAAGGGAACCACGTCCGCCCGAACGCGACGCCAGGCGGCGTCGGACCGCCGAAAGGGGTCCTCGTCGCGCAAGCCGTCGGCGACGCGGTCCCGCGCGACACGCCGCGCCTTGAAACGGCAGCCGCGCAGCGCGGCGTCTCACCGGGCGCTCTCGCGCCAGGCGCACCGCGCCGCATCGCGGCGCAGCAAGGCTTCCCGAAGCGCGTCCGCAAAAAAAGCAGCCGCGACCCGCAAGCGCCGATCGGGACGCTGAAGCGATCGTCTCAGCGCAGCGAGACTTTGAGGATCGTCGGTTCCTGGAGCTTTTCGAGCGGGAACATCTTTCCGTCCTTGTCGAAGCTGCCCCACTGCGGGTTGGCGATGTAATAGAAGTCGGAGCCAACCACCACTCCGAGCGTCGGCCCGTCCAGGAGCGGCGAGCGCTTCTCCAGGATCTCGGCGGCTACGACCTTTCCGCCGGCGGCGTCGAGCTTCAGACGCGCGACACGTATGGGCCGGATCCCGTTCTGGGTGACCAGAAGCTCCCGGTCGCGCACGACGAGGCCGTCGACGCCCTGAAGCGGAACGTCGGGAGGCGACTCGACGAGTGACTTCTCGCCGGTCGAAAGATCGACGGACCAGATGCCCCGGCCGTACTCGGCGACGAAGGCGCGCTTCTCGCGCGCGCCGGGTACGAACCCGATCCCCTGCGGAGAGCGCAGCGCCGCCGGCGGCACGACCGTCTCGAGCGAACCGGCGGCCGCCCTCAACCGGTAGAGGCCGCCCCCGAGGCTGTCCGTCGAATAGACGTCGCCGTTGTCCGCGATCGCGAGGTCGTTCAACGCCCGCTTGCCCTCCTTCGGCAGCGCCACGCGGCGCGCGAGCTTCCCGGTCCTGAGGTCGAACGCGAAGAGGGATGAGGACCCGTCCATGCTCTTGTCGTAGCCGACCATCTCCGGGAGCGCCGCGCTGCACGCCCACAGAAGATTT
>DASQJK010000329.1:0-11596 GCA_035631095.1 Thermoanaerobaculia bacterium | reverse complement strand
CCTCTTCTCGATCGGCGTCGCGGGCGCGCTCCTTCGCCGCAGCGCCATCTCCATCTTCCTCTCGATCGAGGTGATGATGAACGCCGCGAACCTCGCGCTCATCGGGTACGGCGCCGCGCTCGGCACGCGCGAAGGGCAGATCGTGGTGTTCTTCGTGATCGCGATCGCCGCTGCGGAAGCATCCGTCGGGCTGGCGATCTTCGTCTCCCTCTTCCGCCATACCGAGACGATCGACGTCAACGAGATCCACCTCCTCAAGTGGTGAACGCGTGACGATGACGGCTCCGCTCTGGCTCATTCCGGCGCTTCCGCTGGTGGGCTTCCTGCTGTCCCTGCTCTTCGGCAGCCGGATGGGCAAGGCGTTCACCGCGGCCATGGGAGCCGGGTCGGTCGGCCTCGCCACCGTTGCCGCGTACTCGCGGCTGATCCCGTTCATGGGGGGCGACCACGCCCCGATCGTGGAGAAGATCTCCGACTGGATCGCCGCGGGTCCGTTCGTCGTCGACGCCTCGCTGCGCCTCGATCCCCTGTCGGCCCTGATGGTCTCCTTCGTGACCTTTGTCGGGTTCCTCATCCACGTCTATTCCGTCGGGTACATGTCCCACGACGAGACGGACGCCGGTTTCGCGCGGTACTTCGCCTACCTGAACCTCTTCATGTTCTCGATGCTCCTCCTGGTCCTCGCGAACAACTTTCTCCTCATGTTCGTGGGATGGGAGGGCGTGGGGCTCTGCTCCTACTTCCTCATCGGCTACTACTACACGCGGGAGTACGCCGCGACGGCCGGCCGCAAGGCGTTCGTCGTCAACCGGATCGGCGACTTCGGGTTCCTCCTCGGGATCTTCGGCCTGTTCGGCCTCTTCTCGAGCCTCGACTTCGACGACGTCTTCGGCGCCGCCGCGGCGAGCCCCGCGAGGGTGACGCCCTACCTGACTGTGATCTGCCTCTGCCTCTTCGTCGGCGCCATGGGCAAGAGCGCGCAGGTGCCCCTCTACGTCTGGCTCCCCGACGCCATGGCCGGGCCGACCCCCGTCTCCGCGCTGATCCACGCCGCGACGATGGTCACGGCGGGCGTTTACATGGTGGCGCGCTGCAACGTCCTCTTCCGCCTCGCGCCTCAGTCGATGGCCGTCGTCGCCGTCGTAGGCGCCGTCACCGCCATCTTTGCCGCGACCATCGCGCTCGCGCAGAACGACATCAAGAAAGTGCTCGCCTACTCGACCGTGTCGCAGCTCGGCTACATGTTCCTCGCCTGCGGAGTCGGCGCGTACGCCGCGGGGATGTTCCACGTGATGACACACGCTTTCTTCAAGGCGTGCCTGTTCCTCGGCTCCGGGTCCGTCATCCACGCGATGGGCGGCGAGCAGGACATGACGAAGATGGGCGGGCTGCGGTCGAAGTTGCCGATCACGTACTGGACGTTCCTCATCGCCGCGCTCGCGATCGCGGGCATTCCCCCGCTCGCGGGCTTCTTCTCGAAGGACGCGATCCTGGCCGGCGTCTTCGAGGAGCACCGCTACGTCCTCTTCGGCATCGGGCTCCTCACCGCGGGGCTGACCGCGTTCTACATGTTCCGTCTCGTGTCGCTCACCTTCGCGGGCCAGTTTCGCGGAACCCACGAGCAGGAGCACCATCTCCACGAGTCGCCGCGCTCGATGACGGTGCCGCTCGTCATCCTCGCGGGGCTTTCGGTCGTAGCCGGTTTCGTCGGCCTGCCCGCGGCGATCTCCGAGAGCGGCGACCGGCTGGGCGCCTTCCTCGCGCCGGTCTTTCCGAAAATCCCCGCCCTCGCCGCGGAGAACTCGGCGCCGATGGCGCACGGGACGGAGTGGCTCCTCCTGCTCGCCTCGACGGTCGTGGCGGTGGGAGGCGTGCTCCTCGGCCTGAGGTGGTACGCGACCGATCAGGGGCGGGTCCCCGCCCGCATCGCCGCGTCGATGCCCGGTGTCTATGCGCTCGTCAGAGACAAGTTCCGGATCGACGAGCTCTATGACGCCCTGTTCGTCCGCCCGTTCAAGGCCCTGGCTCACTTCCTCTGGAAGGTCGTGGACGTGCTCGTCATCGACGGCGTCTTAAACGCCGGCGCGTTCCTCGTGGAGCTCGCGGGAGACCTGCTGCGCTTCATCCAGACCGGTAACGTCCGCAATTACGCGCTCACCTTCTTTCTGGGCGTCGTCGCCCTGATGCTGCTCGTGATGGGCGCGTTCTGATGATGGGCCCGTTGAGCGGTCACCTGCTGACCGTCCTGATCTTTCTTCCGACTGCCGGAGCGACCCTCCTCCTTTTCTTCCCCAGGAATGCCGGACGCGCGGCAATGTGGTTCGCCACGGCCGTCTCGATCGTGGAGCTCGTCCTCTCGATCCCGCTCTGGACCCGGTTCACCCCGGCCGTGCCCGGTTTCCAGTTTTCCGAGCGCGTCGACTGGGTGCCCGCGCTCGGCATCTCCTACTCGATCGGGATCGACGGAATCTCGCTCCTTCTCATTCTGCTCACGACGGTCCTCACTCCGATCTCGCTCATGTTCTCCCTGACGCACGTGTCACGGGAGGCGAAAGGCTTCGCGATCGCGTTCCTCACGCTCGAGACGGGCGTGCTCGGCACTCTCTGCGCTCTCGACCTCGCGCTCTTCTACGTCTTCTGGGAAGTCATGCTCGTGCCCATGTACTTCATCATCGGGATCTGGGGCGGCGCCCGCCGGATCTACGCCGCGATGAAGTTCTTCCTGTTCACCATGGCGGGAAGCCTGCTGATGTTCCTCGCGATCCTGTACGTCGCCGCGCGCCACCGGGCTCTGACCGGGAGCTGGTCGTTCCTGCTCTCCGACCTCACGCGGATCGACTTTCCGCCGGCGGTCCAGGCAATCCTCTTCTTCGCCTTCGCCCTGGCCTTCGCCATCAAGGTACCCGTCTTTCCTCTCCACACCTGGCTGCCGGACGCGCACACCGAGGCGCCGACGGCAGGATCGATCATCCTCGCCGGAGTGCTCCTGAAGCTCGGCGTGTACGGTTACCTGCGGTTCGCGCTGCCGCTCTTCCCCGAGTCGGCGATGCGATACGGACCCTGGGTCGGCGCCCTCGGAGTGATCGGCATCGTCTACGGCGCGATGGTCGCGTACCCGCAGCGCGACATGAAGAGGCTGGTGGCGTATTCGTCCGTGTCGCACCTCGGGCTGGTCGTCGTCGGCGTCGCCGCGTTCACGGCCACTTCCCTCTCGGGCGCGATCCTCCAGATGGTCAACCACGGGCTCTCGACGGGCGCGCTCTTCCTCCTCGTCGGAGTGCTCTACGAGCGCCGGCACACGCGCGAGATCGCCGCCTTCGGCGGCATCGCCGGGATTGTCCCCGTGACTACCGCGTTCTTCCTCGTGGCGACGTTCTCCTCGATCGGCCTGCCCGGCCTGAACGGGTTCGTGGGCGAGTTCCTGATCCTCTTCGGGACCTGGACTTCGCCGCACCGCTGGTGGGCGATCATCGGCGCGACGGGAGTCATCCTGTCCGCGATCTACATGCTCACCCTCGTGCAGCGCGTCTTCTGGAATCCGCTCGCCCACGAGGAGAACCGGGAGCTGACGGACATCCGGCCGACCGAGCTCGTGCCCGCCATCGCGCTCGTCCTCCTGATGGTGTGGATCGGCGTCAGACCCAACGACGTGCTCGACCGGATCCGGCCGACGGTAGACGCGCTCCAGACCTCCGTCAACGCGAGGCGCTCGGCGGCGCTGCGCATCGACCCGCAGCACGGCCGGGAACCCGGTGCGCCGCCCCCCATGACCTCCGCCGGAGCCGCCGCCCGATGAGCGGCCTCATCCGGTTCGGCCCGGAGGAGCTCGCCGCGGCGGCTCCCGAGATCGTTCTCACGGCCGCCGGGTGTCTCCTCGTACTACTGGACGCGTTCGCTCCGCGCCTGCGGTCCTGGTTCGCCACGCTGTCCCTGGCGGCCGTCGCGGGGTCGATGGCGCTTCTCCTTCGGGCGCCCGCGGGCGCCTCCTTCGGCGGCCGCCTGGAGACTTCGCCGCTCACGTCGCTTCTCGGAACGTTCATCGCCGTGACGGCCGCCATCTCGATCCTCGTCGCCAAACCCTACCTGCGGCGAACCGGCGAGGAACGGGGCGAGTTCTACGCTCTCCTGCTCTGGGGCCACGTCGGGGTGTCCCTTCTGGTCCGCGGCCTCGACCTCCTCGTCATCTTCGTGGGGCTCGAGCTTCTCTCGCTTTCGTTCTACGTCCTCGCCGCCTTCTTCCGGGGAATCGCGGCTTCTTCGGAGGCCGGCCTCAAGTACTTCCTCACGGGCGCGTTCGGATCCGCTTTCACTCTGTACGGGATCGTCTTCCTCTTCGCGAAGAGCGGCAGCGTCCGGCTCTCCGCGCTGTCCCAGGTAGGGCTTGCGTCGGACCCGCTCGTGATCCTCGGGCTGCTCTTCCTCCTCGTCGGGTTCGGATTCAAGATGTCGGTTGCCCCCTTCCATTCCTGGGCTCCCGACGTGTACCAGGGCATGCCGACTCCCGCCGTCGCGTATCTGTCCGTCGCCCCCAAGGGCGCGAGCGTCCTCGTGCTCTATCGCGTTTTCGCGTCCGTGTTTCAGGGGGCCCTGCCGGACCGGGTGCGGATCGCCGTGGCGGCGGTCGCGATCCTTTCGATGACCCTCGGCAACGTCATCGCGCTGGCGCAGAGAGACGTCAAGCGGCTGCTCGCGTATTCGGGCATCGCGCAGATGGGGTACGTGCTGATCGCGCTCGCCGTCTTCGGCCGGAACGCTCTGGCGGCGGTGATCGTCTTCTTCTTCGCCTACGTCGCGTCGAATGCGGGCGCCTTCGCAGCGGTGGCGGCACTTTACAAGGACGAGACGAAGCCGCACCCCATCGGCCTTCTCGCCGGCGAGGGCCGCCGGTCGCCGTTTGCCGCCGGCGTGCTCGCCCTCTGCCTGTTCTCTCTCGCCGGGATTCCAGCGACCGCGGGCTTCATCGGAAAGTTCTTCCTCTTCAAGGCGGCGATCGATCGCGGGCTCTACGTCCTCGCCATCGTCGGTGTCGTGAACAGCCTCATCTCCATCGGTTACTACCTGAAGGTCGTCTACCTCATGTACATGCGAGACCCGATCGAGGGCGAAACCGGCCGGCGGATCGGGTTTGCGGAGGAGCTCGCTCTGACCGTCTGCGGGGCGGGCATACTCGCTCTGGGTATCTTTCCGGCGAAGCTGTGGGACCTTGCACGTTCGGCGGCCGACACCTTCCCGTTCTTCGGCCCCTGACGCGTGCTGCGGTTCCCCTCTCTTCCCGAAATCGCGAGATAAGGAGGATTCATGGCCGCCAGTCCGAAGCCGGCTGCGACGCCGGAGAACCTGAACCCGTTCGACTTCGCGCTCCGGCAGTTCGGCATCGCGGCGGACCTGCTCGGGCTCGACCCGGGGACCCGCGACGTGCTTCGCTTCCCCAAACGTCAGCTCACGGTGTCGATCCCGGTCAAGATGGACGACGGGTTGATCCGCGTGTTCCAGGGCCACCGCGTTCAGCACTCGATCGCCCGCGGGCCCTCCAAGGGAGGCATCCGCTACCACCCGGGAGTGACGCTCGACGAGGTCAAGGCGCTGGCGATGTGGATGACGTGGAAGTGCGCCGTCGTGAACATCCCGTTCGGTGGCGCCAAGGGCGGCGTCACCGTGGACCCCAAGGCGCTATCCGAAGGCGAGAACGAGCGCATGACGCGCCGGTTCACGTCGGAGATCTCGATCATCCTCGGTCCCGACCGCGACATCCCCGCGCCGGATGTGTACACGAACTCTCAGACGATGGCGTGGATGATGGACACCTACTCCATGACGAAGGGTTACTCGACCCTCGGCGTCGTCACGGGCAAGCCGCTGTCGGTCGGAGGGTCGGCCGGCCGCAACGAGGCCACGGCGGAGGGGTGTTTCGTAGCCATCGAAGAGGCGGCCAAGCGGCGCGGAATTCCGCTGAAGGGCGCGACCGCCGCGGTGCAGGGCTTCGGGAACGCCGGTTACTTCGTCGCGCGGTTCCTCGCCGAGGCGGGAGTTCGCGTCGTGGGAGTGTCGGACTCCGGCGGCGGGATCCACAACGAAAAGGGGCTCGACCTCGCCGCCGTGCTGACCGCCAAAGAAAAAAAGGGCAGCGTCACGGCCGCGCGCGGGGAGCGGATCGGCAACGACGAGATCCTCGAGCTGCCGGTCGACATCCTCGTCCCGGCGGCGCTCGAGGGCGTCATCACGCGGAAGAACGCCCCGAGGGTCAAGGCGCGCATCGTCGCGGAAGCCGCGAACGGCCCGACGACGCCGGACGCCGACGAGATCCTGCGCCGGCGCGACATCGTCGTGATTCCCGACATCCTCGCCAACGCCGGCGGCGTGACCGTCTCCTACCTCGAGTGGGTCCAGGACCTGTACTCGTTCTTCTGGGACGCGGAGATGGTCCGCACCCACCTCCAGAAGACGATCCGCCGCGCCTACGAAGACGTCGAGTCCGCGGCGCGCCGGCACGACACCGACTTGCGGACGGGCGCGCTCGTCGTGGCGATCGGGCGTGTGGCGGAAGCGACGAGAGTGAGAGGGATCTTTCCCTGAAGATCCGAAATCGGGTGATCGGGTGATCGGGTGATCGAAAAAGGAGGCCAGATTTCTTGAACTACCGGTCTTGTCTTCTCGTCGCCTCCGTTTTGCTCATCGCTTCCATTGGTGCAGGACTCGACAGCCTTCCGCAGAGGGATCCGGCGCAGGCGATCGATGAGGCATACACGAAGAAGATCCGGGAATACACGACCGAGACTTTTTTCCTGTCGCCGCTCGTCGATTACCTGCCCGCGTCCAAGGACGTTCCGACTCCCGCCGCCGTTCTCGGCGACATCGCCGGCGCCCCGGGCAAGCTTCCCTACAACGCCGAAGTCTCCAGATACATGCGCATGCTCGAGAAGGCGAGCGCCCGGGTCCGAGTCCGTTCCATCGGCACGAGCGAAGAAGGGCGGGAGATGATCTCCGTCTCGATCGCCTCCGAGTCCCTGATCGCCGGGCTCGACGCGAACCGCGAGCGACTGGCGAAGCTCGCCGATCCTCGAACGATCCGCCTGGACGACGCCGAGGCGGAGCGGCTCGTCGCCGCCTCGACGCCCGTCTACTACATCACCGGGACCATCCACTCGCCCGAAACGGGCGCCCCGACCGCGCTGATGGAGCTCGCCTACCGGCTGGCCGTCGACGAGAGCCCATACGTGAAGGACATCCGCGACCACGTCATCACCGTGATCACCCCCGTCGTCGAGACGGACGGCCGCGACCGGCAGGTGGACATCTACAACTGGCACCTCGCCCACCCCAATCAGAACTGGCCTCCGCTCATCTACTGGGGCAAGTACGTCGCCCACGACAACAACCGCGATGCGATGGCGCTGACCCTGAAGCTCACCCGAAACGTGCTGAACGAGTTCCTCTTCCAGAAGGCAACACTCCTCCACGACCTGCACGAGTCGTATCCATACCTGTACGACAACACGATCGGCGACGGGCCGTTCAACGCGTGGCTCGACCCGATCCTGACGAACGAGTGGCAGATGCTCGGGTGGAACAACGTGCAGGAGATGACGGCGTTCGGCATGCCGGGCGTCTATGCGCACGGCACGTTCGACACGTGGACTCCCGGATACCTGATGTTCCTCGCCGCATCGCACAACGGCATCAGCCGTCTCTACGAGACGTTCGGGAACGGGGGCGCCGACACGGTCGAGCGGACACTCCAGCCCGAGCAGTACTCCCGCACCTGGTGGCGGCAGAACCCGCCCCTGCCGCGGGTCAAGTGGTCGCAGCGCAACAACAACAACTACGAGCAGACCGGCTTGCTCGTGTCGCTCCACTATTTCGCGGCCAACGGCAAGGAGTTCCTCCGCAACTTCTACCGGAAGTCGAAGCGCTCGATCGAGAAGCCGTCGGCGGAAGGCCCCGCCGCCTACGTCTTTCCGGCCGACGACCCGCGGCCTGGCGCTCAGGCCGAGCTTCTCCGGATCCTCCAGCTCCAGGGGTGCGAAGTCTCCCGCGCGACGGCGCCGTTCACCGCGATGGTGGATGTCCTGAAGAAGCCGCCGAAGTCCGACGACGACGACACGGCGCCCGCAAAACCGCGCGAGCGCTCCAAGGAGCGGGAGAAGGAACCGGAGAGCCAGACCGGGCCGACCTCGGCGTCCGCGGTCCGCGACAACGCCTCCGCGGTGGATCCTGCGGTCCGGGAAGGCGCGTCCTCTCCCTCGAGCGCCGGCGGGGAGCGCAGCAGCAGCAAGGCGTCCCGCAAGCCGAAGTGGGTGCGCGAGCCCCGGCAGTTTCCCTCCGGGAGCTACGTCGTCCGGATGGACCAGCCGTACAGCCGCGTCGCCGACATGCTGCTCGACTATCAGTACTGGAGTCCCGAAGACCCGCAGAAGAGCCCCTACGACGACACGGGCTGGACTCTCGGCGAGCTCTTCCACGTCCAGGTCCGGCGGGTGGCGGACCCGGCCGTCCTCAAGGCGAAGATGTCTCCCGTTACGAGGACGGTCACCGCGGGCGGAGCGCTCGCCGGCAGCGGCGGAATCGTCGCGATCGCGCACAACGGAGACTCGGGGCTCGCCTCGCTGCGATTCCGGTTCCCGAAGGCCGAGTTCCATGCATCCGAGGAGGCTTTCGAAGCCGGCGGACGCAAGTTCCCCCGCGGCTCCTTCCTCGTCCGGGGCATCCCGCCCGCGGAGCTCTCGCGCGCGCTCGGCGACCTCGGGGTCACCGCACTGGCCCTCTCGTCGTCACCCGACGTCCGGACCCACCCGCTGCGCGCTCCGCGCATCGCCATGCTGCACACCTGGCTCTCGACCCAGGACGAGGGCTGGTGGCGGATGGCCTTCGACGAGCTCGGCATTCCCTACGTATCGATCAGCACGCAGACGGTCGCCGCCACCCCGGACCTCAAGTCGCGCTACGACGTGATCGTGTTTCCGCCGTCCGGACGCACGCCCCAGGCGATCGTCGCCGGCATGCCGATGTGGGGCAACCCGCTGCCATGGAAGAAGACCCCGGCGACGCCGAACCTCACGACGGCCGACCAGACGGACGACATCCGGCCCGGCCTCGGTTTCGCGGGTCTGCAGAACCTCCAGGCGTTCGCCCGCAGCGGCGGCCTCGTCATCGGCGTGATGGACACGGCGGAGCTCGCCGTCGCGTTCGGGCTCACGCCCGGAGTCGCCGTCACGAGACCCGAGAAGCTGAAGCTGACCGGCACCGTCGTGCGGTCCAGAGTCGTCGATGCCGCGAGCCCGATCGCATACGGATATACGGAGGCGCCGGCCATCTACTCGTTCGACGGACCGATCTTCACGCTCTCCAACCTCGCTGGAGGACGCGGCGGGAGGCGGCGGGGGTCCGACGAAAAGGAGCGGCCGACGGGCCGGGGAACCGCGGAGGATCCCGACCGGCCGACGGGACGCGCATTCGTCGAGCCGCCGGAGGAGCCCGAAGCGGAAACCTGGGAGGCCTTGCCTCTGACGGACGAGCAGAAGAGGAACGGCATCTTCGTCCTCCCGCCGGAGGCGCGCCCCAGGGTGATCCTGCGCTACGGCGACTCGAAGGACCTCCTGATCTCGGGGCTGCTGCAGGGCGGCAAGGAGATCGCGGAGCATCCCGCCGTGGTCGATGTCCCGGTCGAGCGCGGCCACGTCGTGCTGTTCTCGAACAACCCGATCTGGCGCGGCGAGACCCGCGGAAGTTATGCGCTCGTCTGGAACGCGATCCTCAACTGGGACAGCCTCGGGGTGGGGAGGAAGTAGCCGTCAGGCCCGGATGAGGACCGCTCTCACCGGGGAGGCGTCCACGTCGGTCAATTTGAGAGGGAGCGCGATCAGGCGGTAATCGCCCGGCTCCACTTCGGAAAGATCCAGGCCTTCGAGGAGGCAGACTCCCAGCGACAGCAGGGTCCGGTGGACCGGAAGGTCCTCCGCGTCGTCCGGATCGAGCGAGTCGCCGTCGGTGCCTACGAGGATCGCGCCCCGCTCGGCGAGCCGCAGCGCGGCGAGCGGCGATAGGAACGACGTTCCCTCCGTCCGGAAGAGCACGCGGCGCGCGCCGAGCGCGAGGCGGGGCAACGCATCGGCGCCGACTTCGCCTCTGCCTTCGAGAGCGACGACCCGCGCGGGGCCGAGGAACGGCTCGAGCGGAAGGGATCCGGCGGACGCTCCTCCGGGAAGCACGTGCGACGGGGCGTCGGCGTGCGTGCCGAGATGCGAGCTCATGGTGAAACACGTGGATTCCCAGAGCGCCCCCTCCGAGAGGCTCGACGTCACGCGGGAAGAGAACGGGACGTCTCCCGGCCACGCGACCGTCCTCTCGTCGAGCGGACGCGAGACGTCGAAGAGCTTCAGCGCATCCGGCGGACGGTCTTGACCTCCGCGTCGCGCTCCGCCACGTGCGGGTCGTACCCGCGGTGCCCCGGGTTTGACGGGAGGCCTCGATACTCGGCGTCGCATCGGTAGCAGATCGTAACCGGGCGAACCCTGGTCGCGACGATCCAGTCGACGACGACGCTCGCGAGAAGCGCGGGCGTGAACCAGATCCACCCGAACTTCCACCCGACGAAGAGAGCCGCCGCGAGCGAAATCGCCATGAAAGCGCACCCGAGCCGCTGGTCGAAGTCCTTCTGGAGGAAGAAAGCTCGTTTTCCGCAGAAGGCGCAGCGCTCGACCCCCTCGGGGCCGACCGCGCTTTCAAACGAGACCACGTAGGTCCTGCCGCACTTCGGACAGGCGAACTCCCCCGCTTCCGAGCCGGTGAATTCGCTCGCCGTCAGGCAGTCGGGACAGTAGTGGCGCGCCTGCAACCGCCCCTCCTATGCCGGGAACCCGGTGGCGACGGTCAGATAAGACGAGAGGAGCTCGCCGATGAGCACGAACACGAGGGCGACGTAGAGGAGTCCCGTCGCGGCCTGGTTCGAACGCATGTCGGCCGTCTTCCAGATGAACCAGGAGAGCGCGAGAGGGCCGACGATCCCCCACATCACGCGGAACAGAAAGAACAGAGCGTCGCGCTCGAGCGACAGCAGCGCCGAGAGGCCGTCTCCGCGGTGGAAGGCCATCGCCGAGCCGAGCAGCAGAGTCCGCGCCCCGGCGAGCAGCGCGAAAAGGGCCGCTCCGCGAGCGAGGAGACGGAACGGAAGCGAGCGCGAGACGAGGTACCAGTGCCCGAGATTCATGACGAGGAGAACGGCCGCGAGAAGGAGGCCGCCGAGGAACGCCCCAGCCAGCACCCAGCCGTCTCCCGCGCCCCGCGGCGCGACGAGAGCGAACCGCGCGAGGGTGTACGCCGCCGCCGCCGCTCCGGCTGCGAGCACGGGGCGGGCCGCCCCGGCGTGCCCGGCGTGCGCGAGCAGCGTGTAGAGACCGAGCAGTCCCGCGGCCACCCAGGCGGCGGGGCGAGGCATTCCCGCCGGACCCACGAGCGCGGCGAGAAGGACGAAGACGAAGGCGAGCGTTCCGTGGAGGGAGAAGAACCCTTTCCCGAGCGTGCCGACGGGAAAAAACAGCAGCAGGAATGCGGTCCCCGCCGCCGCTTCGAGGAGAAAGAGCGCCAGCCCGCCGAGTGCCAT
>DASQJK010000328.1:0-10022 GCA_035631095.1 Thermoanaerobaculia bacterium | reverse complement strand
GGCAACTACCTCGACTCCACTCCCGAGTGGGAGGCGTCGCAGCCGCAGTTCGAGCTGCGCGTGCCGGAGGACTACCGCGGCCAGCCGTCGCACCTGTACCGCAACGAGGGGAACCGCCGGTTCCGGGACGTGACCGCCGCGGCGGGACTCGCCATGAATCCGGCCGAGACGAAGACGCTCGGCGTCGCCGTGCTCGACTACGACGGCGACGGCCGGCCGGACCTCTATTTCGTCAACGACCGCGCGTCGAACCGGCTCTTCCACAACAAGGGCGGAGGCGCGTTCGAGGAAACGACGGCGGAGACTGCGGCCGGAGTCCTGGGAACGCAGCCGCGGGCGGGCATGGGGGTGGCAGTCGGAGATCCCTTCGGGGATGGACGCCCTTCGCTCTTCGTCACGAACTTCGGCGGCGAGCCGAACAGCTTCTACCGAAACGTGTCGGGCGCCCTCTTCGAGGACGCCGGCGCGCCTCTGGGCGCCGCCGGACTCGGCGAGAGGTTCGTCCGCTGGGGAACGCACTTCTCGGACTTCGACAACGACGGTTTTCCCGATCTGTATGCCGTGGGCGGCCATCTCGCCCCGAAGATCGTGCGCAAGATCGGGCACTACAAGAGCGGCAAGGCGAAATACGTCGAGGCGGGGGACCCCTCGTACGCCCAGCCGACGACGCTGCTGCGCAACGTCGAGGGCAAGCGGTTCGAGGAGTGGAAGGACTCCGGCGACCTCGCGCGCCTCCGGATGACGGGGCGGGGGAGCGCGGTCGCGGACATCGACGGCGACGGCGACCTCGACCTGTTCGTGGTGGACCTCTCGGGGCCGTCGCGGCTGTTCGAGAACCTCGTCGGAAGCCGGAGCTCCTGGGTCCGCATCGAACCGCGTGCGGGCGCCGACGGCAGGACGGTTCTCGGAACGCGCGTCCGGGTCACCGCCGGCGGACGCTCTCAGAGCAAGGAGCTTTACCCGTCCTCTTCTTACGCGTCGGGATCACTCACCGACCTCCACTTCGGCCTCGGCGCGGCGGAGAAGATCGACGCGGTCGAAATCACGTGGCCCGGCGGCGAAGTGCAGCGCTTCGAGGGGGTGCCCGCGCGTTCCGTTTACCGGATCACGCGAGGGGGCAGGCTGGAGCCGCGGGCCGCGCCGCGTGTCACTCCGAAAGGAGCTTGATCGAGGCGACGCCGAGCACCGCGGCGAGCGTGCGCCGCAGCGCGAGCGTTCCGAGGCGTTTTGCCCCGAGCCAGGAGCCGAAGAACCCTCCCACGACGACCGCGGGTACGAGAATCCATGTCCCCCCCGGCACCGCGCGGCCGGCTGCCAGGTGTCCGAGCAGCCCCGCGAGGGAATTGACCAGGATGAACGCGACCGAGGCCCCCGCGGTCCGGCGGACCTCCTCCCATCGAAGCAGGATGAGAAGCGGGGACAGAAAGATCCCGCCGCCGACCCCGGTCAGCCCGGAAAGAAGACCGAGACCGGCTCCGATCGCGACGAGCGCAGCCGCGCCGGGCCGGGGTCTCAACTTCACGCCGGGCCCGGTCTTCCACCACAGGCGGAAAGCGGCGAAGAGAAGAACGACTCCGAGCAGGATGCGATGGGCGTGCGTGGGGAGCGAGACCGCTCCGCCGAGGAAAGCGGCCGGGATCGATCCGGCGGCCAGGGGGAGGAGAAGCCGCCACGGGACGAGTCCGCTCGAGGCGAATCGGACCGTTCCGATCACCGCGACGAAGAGGTTCAGCGTCAGCGCGATCGGTTTCGTTTCCGAGGGCGCGATCCCGTAGAGCGACAGCGCGGCGAGATATGCGGAAGCTCCCGCATGCCCGACGGACGAGTAGAGGACCGCGGCGAGAAGAAGAAGGGCGGCGAGGCCGGCGAGCGACAGCGGGTCGGTCGGAATGGCCGCCTACTTCCCGGCCCCGGCGCTTCGCGGCGACGCCGGCGTCGGCGGGTATTCGACGATGGTCTGCCGGGTGCCTCCCGCGATCTCGCGGCGGGTCTCCGTCGTCCCGTCCGGCCAGCGGATCTCGAGGACGTCGATCTGCGTCGCGCCGCCGAGGCCGAAGGTGAGCGTCTTCTCGGGCGCTGAGAGGTACGACTGCCCCCCCGTCACCTGTTGCGAGAGCGAGCGGCCGCCGTTCGTGGCGGTGACGCGCGCGCCGATGGCGTCGCGGTTCGAGCGGCTGGCGCCCGCGAGGCGCACTCGAACGCTGTCGGCCGGCCGGTCGGTGCGGTTCAGGAACACGCGCGCCGGGCCGCCATTTTCGACCACCACGACGTCGAGGTCGCCGTCCCCGTCGAGGTCCACGTACGCGGCTCCGCGAGCGACGATGGGGGAGCCGAGGTCGCCCGCGCCTGCCGCCGAGAACTTGCCGTCTCCCGTGTTGACGAAGAGAAGAGGCGGCTGCTCATATCGAACATTGCGCTGCACCTGGCCGACCGTCGGCTCGACGTGACCGTTGGCGAGGAAGAGGTCCTGGCGTCCGTCGAGGTTGGCGTCGAAGAAGAAGAGACCGAACGTGAGCTGCAGGAGCGACGCGGGCCCGACTCCGCTGCGGGGTGACTCGTCGAGAAAGACCTCGCCCTTGTCGGTCCAGTACACCGACTTGAGCTCATTGGAGAAGTTGCCGACCGCGAGCGTGGATCCCTTCCCGTTCTTCGTGTCCGCCCAGGCGGCGCCCATCGCTCCGCGCGAACGTCCCGCCTCGTCGACGGCGACCCCCGCCTCGACCGCGGTATCCACGAACGTCCCGTCTCCGCGGTTGCGGTACAGGTTGTTCGGCGCCGTGTCGTTCGAGACGAAGAGGTCCACCTTCCCGTCGCCGTCGTAATCCCACGGAGCGACGCCGAGCGCCTTCTGGTTCGTGTTCCAGAGGCCGGCCGCCTTCGTGACGTCCTCGAACCGGCCGCCGCCGCGGTTCCTGTAGAGCCGGGACGACACGCCCGGGTACCGCTCCGGGGTGCAATAGGACTTCGTCGTCCCGTCGAGGGTGCAGAACAGGTCGGTCTTCGGGGACCAGTCGACGTAGCGGCACACGAAGAGGTCGATGAGCCCGTCGCCGTCATAGTCGAACCATGCGGCCGACGTGCTCCAGCCCTCCCCGCGGACTCCCGCTTTTGCCGCGACCTCTTCGAAGCGGCCCCCGAGATTGTGGAACAGCAGGTTGCCGTCGAGCGCGGTCACGTAGACGTCGTCCCGCCCGTCATTGTCGTAGTCGCCGATGGCGACGCCCATCCCGTAGAAAACCCGCTGCAGGCCCGCTTCACGTGTGACGTCCCGGAAGCGCGGCGTTCCGTCGGGCCCGGGGCCCTCGTTGCGAAAGAGAAAGAGGGAGGACTTCTGGGAGGCGCGGCGCGGGTCGCCCGGCCAGTAGGCGCCCGAGACGAACAGCAGGTCGGACCGTCCGTCTCCGTCGTAATCGAGCACCCCGACGCCGCCTCCCATCGTCTCCGGCATCCACTTCTGTCCCTGGGCGCCGTTGACGTGGACGAAGTCGATCCCCATCGCCTTCGCGCGCTCCTCGAACCGCACGCCGGCAACGGGTGTGGGCCGCGGCGCAGCCGCCGCCGGCCGCTTCTTCTCCGCGGGACGGCAGGCGCCCGCTGCGAACGCCGCGGCGGCGAGGAGAAGGAGAGCGGAGCGTCGGCGCGTCAATTGGGCGGCGGCGTCTTTACGGCGGCAGGAGGGCTCGAGTACGCGTTCTTCTCCGGCGCCTCGCGCTGGATCGGGGGATGCGCCCGCGTGAGGTACCCGCGGTCGGTCTCGTAGCCCTTCGGCCCGATCGACGCAACCCAGGAAGGCGCCGTGGCGGGCGGCGCGGCGGCCTCTTCGTGCACGTGGATCGGCTGGGATTCCCGGTTCGCCCACGGATGCTCGCGCCGGAAGTCCGCCGCCACCGCGCGCGCGGTCTCGTCCTCCTTGTACTTGCGGTACTCCCGTTCGTGGAAAGCGGCTTTCCGGGTGTCCCCGGTGGCACGATAGACGCGCATCAGGTTGTAATGCGCGTTGACGTCTTCGGTGTCGATCGCGAGCGTTTTCGAATAGGACGCGATCGCGTCCGTGTAGCGGCCCGCGAGCCACTGGATCGAACCGAGATTGTTCCAGGCGACCCGGTCGAGGGGGAACTTCGCCAACACCGCGCGCAGGTCGGACTCCGCTTCATCGAGGCGGCCCTCGTCCTTGGAGACGGCGGCCCGGAAGAACGCGGTTTTCGGCCAGCCGGGCCGCCGCTGCTCGGCTGTTGCGAGCGACTGCTTCGCGTCCTCGAGGCGGCCTTCCGCGATCTCGGCGCGGGCGCGGTTCAAGGGGCCGTCCGGCTTGTCCTTCGCGAGCTCCGTCACGCGGGTCCACGCGCGCGCCGCGTTGCGGTAGTCGCCCTGGAGAAAGAGGCCGATTCCGTAGTCGTTCCACCGCAGCCAGGGCGGGTCCGGGTTCCCGCGCTTGGCGGACGAGCCCGCGGGCACCGCCTGCGCGGCGCGGCCGACCGGAATCCGCACCGAGTCCTTGGCCAGGGTCGTGACGGGAAGCGACGGGGCCGAGGGGCCGAGCGAGAACGTCGTGTAGTCCCGGGAGAACTTGCGGTACTCGACGCCGGCAGAAAGCTCGACGAACTCCTTCGCTTCGTCCGGGATTCGGATCCGGTAGTGCACCACGCGCGCGGCTCCGGGGCCGATCGCGTTGTTGTAGAGCGGAACGTGGATGTCCTGCGGCTGACGGCGATCCATGTGCCCGCCGTCGTGGTCGATGACGATCTGCGAAAGCATGTCGGCGGCCGGATCGAGGCGGCCGGAAGCGTCGAGCACGCCGCTCGCGAAAAAGGGTTTCTCTTCGGAGGGGGAAGAACCCTGCAGGGAAACCCACGTCTCGTTCGAATCTGCCGTTCCGTTCGTGTAGGGGTGCCCCATCCCGCGCGTCCGGACGACCGCCTCGACGTCGATCGTCTCTCCCGGCTTGACCGACACGGGATCGACTCCCAGCACGATGCGTTCATCCCCGCGCTTGATCGCGAAAAGGTCGATCGTGAGCACTTTCGTCTGGAGGAAGTCCTTGATCCGCTTCTCCGTCGCGGCGTCCCGGCGGATGAACGGCAGGGCGGTGTTCGCCGCCGGGAAGAGGTGGTCGTGCAGCTGCCCGTTGCGGTTGCCGAACTCGTTCGAAGGCATCGGCGGGAGGTGGCAGTCCCGGCACGCCTTCGCCTGCGGCGGGTCGTAGAAGGACCGGACGGCGCGGCCCGAAACGCCCGAGTCGTACCAGGTGTCGTAGTGGTTCTGGCCGCGCATCCACCGATACGAATTGAGCGCCGGGATCAACGCGACCTTGTGGCAGGAGGAGCAGAACTCGGGCGTCCTCATGACGGGCTTCATGAACGTCTTGCGGTGGAGAGACGGCTCCATGCGGATCAGCAGGCGATTGACCGCGCGGAGGGTCTCGTTTTTCGAGAAAGCGAACGGGTACTGCTTCGACTCCTCGATGACGTACGAGCCGTTGCCCTTGACGTCTTTGACTTCCGTGATCGAGTGGCACGACATGCAGGTCAGCCCCTGCTGCCCCTCCCACTGGTCGTAAGAGAACTTCGCCTGAGTTGCGGCCCCCATCTGTCCCGTGAACAGGACGACGGGGTCGTGACAGCCCGAGCACCACTTCGTGCGCTCGCGTCCGACGCGATCCGCCATGAGCTCGACGCTCTTCCTGTAGAAGGGATTGTTGAACGAAGAGAACCGGTGCGCCGATCGCTCCCACTGGTGGAAAGAGTCGGGGTGGCAGCTCTGGCAGTAGTCGTTCGCCGCCAGCTTTTTCGCGTCGAGAAGCCCCTGGTCGAAGGTCTCGGACGAAGCCGGGAAGAACACGGTATCGCCGTTCGTGTTCACGATCCGTTTCGGCGGCTTCTCCATGTGGGCGACGATCGCCATGGCCCCGAGGAACGCGGCGACGCCTCCGCCCCACGCGAAAAGCCGGCGGAACTGCAGCTTGTGCGTGTGGGCGCGGCGGTGGAGGATGAAAGCGATCAGCGCGAGCGGGACGGAAGAAACGTGCGCGAGCCACACGGCGCGGTTGTTGAGCGTCGCGCCGCGGAGCGTCATGAAAATTCCCGAGCCGACGCAGACGGTCGCGAGGACGAAGATCGACAGGCCGGCGTATTTCGCGCGCTTGTTCCACATGTGGATCATCCGGCGCGCGTGCGTGGTCGCGAAAATGAAGAAGGGAATCGCGAGGCTCACCCCGAGGACCAGGTGGAGGAGGAGCATCGCGTAGAAAAACGTGGTGTCGCGAGTGAACGCGAAGAGATAGATCGCGTTGGCCGCGATGAGGCCCATCGGGACGAGCAGGAGCCGATAGAGGCGCCGCTGCCAGGGCCGAAGAACGCCGGACGGCTTCTGAGAGGAGGTCGTCCCGCTCATGAAGAGGGGATTCTACTCATCGAACGCGTCGACCGCTATGCGCGGTTTCGGCGAGGCGAGCCGCCCCGTCGCCGCCGTCCCCCTCCCTCGGAGACACGCTCCGGCCCTGCCTCTGAGGAGATCACCGGGCCTCCGCTCGTCGCTCACTCGCAGCCGCAGTCTCGCTCTAGCTCGAGCTGGGTGTGCTCCCTCGCTCATGGTCTCCTCCGGGAGGGGGCCGCGTCGCCGGGGCTCACACTTCGGCCTTGAGTCACGGTGGTGCACCGGCGGGTGGCGGCGCGGGAGGCCCTGGTAGCGCCAGCAGGCGGGCGCGACGATGTTCTCGAAGTGCCTTGCTGGCGAGCGCCCAGCCGATGCCGCTACCGGGTCCCGCGCCGACAGGACCCGCCGGCGCCAAAAAACGGCCGAAAGAGGCCCCCGGCTAGAACGCCGAGACGTCGGCTACGCTCGCCTGGTTTCCGTCGGGGTTGACGTACGAGCGTACGTCTCCGGTCACGGAGTCCGTGACGGTGATCGTGTACTGAACGTTGGTGAGCGCTCCGTAGAACACCCAGAACTTTCCGTTCACCGCCCGGCCGTCCACGACCTTGACGACGAGCTCCACGTTGTTCGAGGAGAAGAACCAGAAGTAGCCGGTGTCCGTCGTGAGAGGGACCGCGGTGCCCGCGCCGCTCGTTCCCTGCGACGGCACTTGCCATGCGACCTGCACCTTGAAGCGGCCCGAGTTCAGGCAGAGGTTCCCGCCGCCCGGTACGCACGGCGCGGCCGCGGTGACGAGCTGGACGGCAAAGCCGCGGATCCGCCCGGTGACCCCGGAAACCGTGTCTTCCACGCGCAGCGTCCACACACCGTTGGCCGTCTTGCCGGAGAACGCTTCCAGCGATTGTGCCGGCGCGTCCGTCAACCCGTAGAACGCGTTGATGGGGTGCTCGGCGGAGCCGCTGTGATCCGCCAGCACGACGGTGGTCCCGTCGGGACCGACGAGGGTGAGCTTGAGCTGCGACGGATCCGGATGGTCGATCTGCACTGCCACGTGCACAGTCCCGACCGATCCGGTGAATCCGGAGAGCGTGGTGGTCACCGTCGCCGAGCCCGTTCCGTCCGGAATGGAAACGGCCGTGCCGCCGTATGCCGAGAGCTTGCTCGCGGGAAGCTGTACCGCCGCGAGAGTGTCGATGCGCGGGGTGACGACGCCGTTGCGAGAGTCGGTGATCGGCTTGCCGGTCGCGCGGAGCAGCGCGAGGATCCCCGCTGCGGAGAGGTCGGGCCGCGCCTGGCTGACGAGGGCCATCGCGCCCGAAACGGCCGGCGCCGACGCCGAGGTCCCTGCAAAGTCCGTTTCGGTCCCGCCGCCCTTCTTCGTGACGGTCCAGAACGCCCCGGGCGCGAGCAGGGACAGGTTCGTCGTCGAGTCCGAGAAGCAGACGACCTGGTCCGGCGATACCGGCGAATCCGTGCACGGATCCGGGGGAGACCAGGACACGCGCGAGAAGCTGCTCGAATAGACCGCTCCGACGGAAACAGCGGGAGAGACGCAAGCGGGATCGGCGATCTGGTTGGAGCGCGCGCCGTTTCCCGCGGCGACGACAACCGGCAACCCCGCCGCGTTGGCCTGGTTGATCGCGGTGACGTACGCGGGATCGAGGTCGTCGCAGTAGCCCATGTCGTTCGTGCCTTCGATCTCGCTGCCGAGCGAAATGTTGATCACGGCGATCCCGAACTGCGCTTTGTTGGTGATCGCGTAATTGATCCCCTGGAGGATGTCGGAGTCCGAAGCGCCGTCGCACTGCCGCGTCGTCGAGAAGACCTTGATCGCGACGATCTTGGCGCCCGGCGCGACCCCGTTCGGCCCGGCGGCGACGCCGGAGACCTCGGTTCCGTGCCCGTCGCAGTCCGCCGGATCGCTGTCCCTGTCCGCGATGTCGGTCCCCCCGATCACCTTCGAGTTCGGAAACGAGGCGCCGCCCATCGCCGCGACGTTGTAGTCGACGCCGGTGTCGATCACGGCGATCGCGCGGCCGGCACCCGTGAATCCAGCGGTGTTGGTCTGGTCGCTCTTGATGAGCACTTGCGAAGCCTGCGGGCTCGACTGGAGCTTGTACTTGCGGCCGTCGACGGCGACCCATTTCACGTCGGGCCGCCGCGAGAGAGCGAGCGCGCCCTGCCGGCTCGCGGTGCCGGCGACGATCGAGAAGCGCTCGTAGAAGTGCGTGGGGGAGAACTGATCGGGCGGCATGCTGTCCGTCAGCGACTGCTGGGCCTGGAGGCGCAGAGCGATCCGCGCCTTTTCCTGCGCGAAATTCTGAGGGGCGAGCGTCGAGGCGCCGGAGAGGGTCCCGTCGTCGATCCCGACGATGACGGGGATCTCTTCGTCGCCCCGCGAGAGCGTCTGGAGGAGCCCGGCGGTCGCACGGGGCGCCTCCGCCGGCGAGACTGCCGCGAGGGCGGACAACCGCGCAGACGCCGCGAGCGGCACGAACAGGGCGAGGATCAGGGCTCGTCGGCGCATCGGGGGACCTCCCGGTGGTTCGCCCGGCACCGAAAGCCAGGTCTTGGGAAAGAAGAACACCGCTTTCAAAGGGAAATTCCTTCTTTAAGTTATCTTCGCACGAATGCGCGCCGTCTTCGCCGATTGTCACGTGGGACGCCGTCCCGGAGACGACGGGCCCTTCCGGCAGGCGCTCGAACAGGCCGCCGGCCGCGGGGCCCGGGCGATTTCCCTCCTGGGGGACATTTTCCATTTCTTCATCGCCCATCCGAAGTTCGAGACGCCGGAGATCCGCCGCTTCCTGGACACCGTGGACCGTCTCGCCCGAGGCGGCGTGCCGGTCACGTACGTGGAAGGCAACCGCGACTTCTTTCTGCGCCGCTCCTACGTCGAGCACCACTTCCGGGAGGTCTGCGACGAAGAGTCCTTCGAGCAGGGCGGACGCCGCTTCCTGTTGACCCACGGAGATCTCTTGAACGAGGAGGACGTGCCTTACCGGTTCTGGCGCGCTCTTTCGAAAAACCCGGTCGCCCGCAGTGCGCTGCACTTCATTCCCAAAGGTGTCGGCAACCGGCTGGTCTGGAAGACCGAAGCTCGCCTGTACCGCTCGAACTTCAAACACAAGACGCGGCTGCCGGTCGAGATGATCCGCAGATTCGCGCAGCGGCGGTTCGCGGAGGGCGCGGACGTGGTCCTGCTCGGCCATTTCCACAAGTCATGGTCGGAGGATCTCGCGGGAGGCCACGTCGAGATACTGCCCGCCTTCGTGGACGAGCGGCGCTGGATGGAGATTCACGACGACGGTTCGACGGGGCTCGTGGACCTCGAGACCTGATGGTTTCGGCGCTGGCCTTTCCGCCGGCGCGGCGCCTCGAAGGAGCGCTTCGCGTTCCGGCCTCGAAGAGCGCCACGAACCGCGCGCTGGTGCTCGCCGCCCTGTCGGGAACGCCGGTGACCCTGCGCAGCCCCCTCGAATCGGACGATACTCGGGCGCTGTCCCGCTGTCTCGCGGTCATGGGCGCCCGTATCGACGATGTGCCCGAGGGTCTGCGCGTCGTCGGGCCGCTCGGGCTGGCTCCCTCGGCGCCGATCGCCGTGCTCGACGCGCGCGATTCGGGAACGGCGGCGCGTTTTCTGACGGCGA
>DASQJK010000327.1:0-7216 GCA_035631095.1 Thermoanaerobaculia bacterium | reverse complement strand
GATCGCGTAGTCGATGGCGCGCCTCGCGGAGAGCTTTCCCGCCGCAAGGGCCGTCCGGAGCGTCTCCCCTTCGAGAAGCTCCGATACGACGTACGGCTCTCCGGCCTCGTCGGACCCGATGTCGTAGACGGCGGTGATGTTCGGATGGTTGAGGATGCCCGCCGCGCGCGCCTCCTGCTCGAAGCGCCGGAGACGGTCCGGGTCCGCTGAAAACGAGGCGGGAAGGACCTTGATGGCGACCTCGCGCCCGAGCCTCGCGTCGCGCGCGCGGTAGACCTCGCCCATTCCCCCGGCGCCGATCGGCGCGAGGATCTCGTAGGGGCCGAGGCGCGATCCGGCTTTGAGAGGCACGAGCTCGAAGGATTGTACGCGGGGGTCCCGTCCGGTCCCGCCGGGGCTCCTACTCGAAGCGCTCCATCAGCCAGATGTCGCCGCCCTGAGGGCGGAAGCGGTCGAAGAGAACGGAGCGGCCGTCGGGGGACCAGACCGGATAGTCGATGCGGACGTCCGCATCTTCGAACTCGAAGACTTTCTCGGGAGCGCCGCCGGCGAGCGGGGACGTCCAGAGCGCCTTGTGAGCGACGACGTCCAGGATCCGCCCGCTGTCCGGTGAGAGGGACATGTGGGATCCGCCGGCCACTTCCGGCAGCGGCTCGGGCTCTCCTCCTCGCGGCGACACGCGCATCGCTTTTCCGGAAGCGGACTTGTAGAGGATGTCTCCCGACGACGTCCACACCATGAAGTGGCCCATCACTCCGGTCTCCGTGAGAGGCCGCGCGTTCCCGCCGTCCGCCGACATCACCCAGACTTCGACGCGTCCTCCGCGGTCCGACATGAATGCGATGAGAGCTCCGTCGGGCGAGACGAACGGGTTCACGTCGATCGACGGGCCGCTCGTCAGGCGCGACAGCTTGCCCGTGGCGGCGTCGGCGCGCCAGATGTCGGCGCTGCCCGCTCGGGAGGAGAAGAAGACGACCGCCGCGCCATCCGGCGTGAAACGCGGCTGAAAGTCGCCGCCGGCACCTCGCGTGAGCTGACGCAGAGAGCCGTCAGAGAGCTCGCAGATCCAGACGTTCATGTCCGTCGCGCGGTCGGAATTGAAGACCACGCGGCCGCCGTCCGGCGACCACGACGCGCGGCTGTCCTCGCGCGTCGAGGCGGTGATCTTCCCCGGCGGTCCGGTCGGACGTCCGGTTCGCGGGTCGACCGGAAGCCGCCAGACATTCGCGTTCTGCCTGAGGATCGAAAAGGCCATTCGCCTGCCGTCGGGCGAGATCGCCGGCTCGACGTCCTGGCCGGCGCCGGTGGTGATCTGTTCGAGCATTCCGGCTGGCCGTCCCGCCCCGTCGACGGCGATCCGCCAGATGTTCAGTCCTCCGCTGCGATAGGACGAGAAATAGAGGAACGAGCCGGAGGGCGACCAGACGGGGCAGACGTCCTGCGAGGCATCGTTCGTGATCGCGATCTGCTCCTTCGAGACGGTGTCGGCGACCCGCACGTCGAAGCGCGTCCGCTCCATTCGGGTGAACACGATCCGGCGTCCGTCCGGAGACCAGCGAGGCCGCAGGTGCACGGCCGCCTCCGAAACGTCGGTCGTGACCTGCTCCGGATTTCGCCCGGCGGGATCGACGGCCCAGATGCGGTGCGGCCCCGCCCACTGCGCGTCGCAGGCGATCCGTTTGCCGTCCGGCGAGGGACTCGGGTTCGCCGCGTTTTCGACGAGCCGCGTCTCGCGGGAGGTCGCGAGATCGACCGACCAGACATCGGCGCCGTGATACTGCCCGAAGAGATCGCCGGGCTCGAGCTTGCGGCCGCGCTCCCGCGACCGCGTGAAGACGAGCCGCGACCCGTCGGGGAACCACTGCGGCTGGATGTCGTCGAACGCTCCCGACGTCAACGTGGCCTCCGTCCCGGCGGCGAGATCCCGAAGGACGATCCGCCGCGTCGCGGCGTCTTCCCGGGCGAACGCCAGGCGCTTTCCGTCCGGAGACCAGGCGGGGAAATCCTCGACCCCTTCGGCGAAGGTGGCCTGCGACAGCCGCGGCTGGGGCCGCGGCGCGGGCGTCTCGCTCGCCTGCGAATCGCGTTGGAAAAGAGCGGCGAGCGGCCGCAGCCAGCGGGCGCCCGCTCTGCGGCGCACGGGCTCCTGAGTAGCAACCGGTTGCGCTCCGGCGGGCGCCGTCATGGCGTCTTCGAGCTCGAGGCGGGCGTCGCCCGCGTCCCGCATGCGCCGCTGCGCGTCCTTCTCGAGGCAACGGCGGATCAGTCTCACGACGGCGGGAGGGACGTCGGGGGGAAGAGCCGTCCAGTCGGGATCGCTCGCGAGGATCGCGGCGAGGGTGTCCGACGCCGTCTCTCCCGAGAACGCGCGGCAGCCGGAGAGCATCTCGTAGAGAACGCATCCGAAGGACCAGAGGTCCGTGCGGCGGTCGACGGGCTTTCCGCGCGCCTGCTCCGGGCTCATGTACGCCGGGGTTCCGAGAACGGCTCCGGGCCGCGTCTCGCTCGGCGGCGACGTCGTGATTCCCGAGCCCGCCCCCTGCCCCGGCGAAACGTCCTTGGCGAGCCCGAAGTCGAGCACCTTGACCCGGCCGTCCGGAGTCAGCCGCACGTTGCCCGGCTTGAAGTCGCGATGGACGACGCCCTTCTCGTGCGCGGCGGAGAGCGCGCCGGCCATCTGCGCGGCGAGGCCGAGCGCCTCGCGGACGGGCAGCGCTCCGGCGGCCAGCCTGTCCGCCAGCGTCTCCCCGGGGATGAGCTCGAGGACGAGAAACTGCCGGCCTTCGTCCGTTTCGATCCCGTGGATGACCGCGATGTTCGGGTGGTCTACTGCGGCCAGGAGACGCGCCTCGCGCTCGAAGCGCGCGAGATGCTCCGGGTCCCTGGAGAGATCTTCCGAGAGGACCTTGATCGCTACCGATCGTCCGAGCCGCGGATCCAGGGCGCGATAGACCTCGCCCATTCCGCCGGCCCCGATGGGCTCGACGACTTCGTAGGTTCCGAGTCGGGATCCGGGAGGCAGAGGCATTGCCGGCCCGATACTAGACCGGGCCGGCGGGGTGGAAGTCTCTAGGAGGCCCGCCTGATATCCGCCGGCACGTCGAGAACCTTCAACAGGAACGCGTAATCGAACGCCGTCTCGTGCAGCCGGTCGTAGCGGCCCGAGGATCCTCCGTGGCCGCCCGCCATGTTGACCTTGAAGAGCAGAGGGTTCTTGTCTGTTTTCAGCGTCCGCAGTTTGGCGACGTACTTGGCGGGCTCCCAGTACATGACCTGGCTGTCGTCGAACGAGGTCTTGACGAGCATCGCCGGGTAGTCCCGGGCCGCCAGGTTGTCGTAAGGACTGTAGGACTTCATGTAGTCGTACTGCTCGCGGATCCTCGGGTTGCCCCACTCCTCGAACTCGCCGACGGTGAGCGGGAGGCTCTCGTCGAGCATTGTGTTGATGACGTCCACGAACGGAACGCGGGCGATCACGGCCCGGAAAAGATCGGGGCGCATGTTGACGACGGCGCCCATGAGCAGCCCGCCCGCGCTTCCGCCTTCGATCGCGAGCTTTTCCTTCGACGTGTACTTCATCGCGATGAGCGTCTCGGCGGCGGCGATGAAGTCGGTGAAGGTGTTCTTCTTGGACATCATCTTTCCCTGGTCGTGCCACTTCTTGCCCATCTCGCCGCCGCCCCGGATGTGCGCGATGGCGAAGACGAACCCGCGGTCGAGCAGGCTCACACGCGCCGCGGAGAACGTGGGAAAGCTCGCCGACCCGTAGGAGCCGTAGCCGTTCAGCAGGGTGGGGTTCCTGCCGTCCTTGACCAATCCCTTGCGATAGACGAGAGAGATCGGGACCTTCGTGCCGTCCGGAGCGGTCGCCGTGATCCGCTCCGTCCTGTATCTGGCGGGGTCATAGCCCCCGAGCACCTCGGTGCGCTTCATGATCTCCCGCTGCCGCGTCTCGAGGTCGTAGTCGTAGACCGTGAGAGGCGTCGTCAGGGACTGGTAGCCGAAGCGGAACTTCGTCGCGGTGAACTCCTCGTTTTCTTCTCCCGTGAGCGCGTAGGCCGGCTCGGGGAAATCGACGCGATGAGTCGCTCCCGTCGCGAGGTTCGTCACCGCGATGCGGGGGAGCCCGTCCTCGCGCTCGCGATAGACGAGATGGCCCGCGAAGACGTCGATGGCCGAGATCATCACGTTTTCCCGGCAGGGGGCGATCTCCTTCCAGGACGCGCGATCGGGGCTCGAGACGGGGGCAGTGACGACGCGGAAATTGCGGCAGCTGCCGCCGCTCGTGCGGATGTAGAAGAGGTCCCCGCGGTGGTCCACGTCGTACTGGCTCTGGGTCTCGCGCGGAGCGATCAGCGCGAATGCGTCGGCCGGCCTCGCCGCAGCCAGAAAGCGCCACTCACTCGAGGTGTGAGAGCTCGACTCGAGGAGCACGTAGGCGCCGCTGCGGGTGCGGCCGACGCCGAGCGTGAACATGGCGTCCTTCTCTTCATAGACGAGCGCGTCCGAAGACGGCGGCGTGCCGACGACGTGCCGGTAGAGACGGTACGGCCGCTTCGCGTCGTTGTCGACGACGTAGAAGAGCGTCCTGTTGTCCGCCGCCCAGGCGATCGACGAGACGCGAGGAACGCTCTCCGGGAACACGCGGCCGGTGCGCAGGTCCTTGACGTGGAGCGTGTATTCGCGGAATCCAACGTTGTCGAGCGTGTAGGCGAGAAGGTTGCCGTCGTCGCTGACCTCGGCGTCTCCGCGCGACATGAATCGCTCGCCCTTTGCGAGCTCGTTCAAGTCGAGGGTGATCTCCTCCGGCGCGTCGAGGCTGCCGTGCCGCCGGGCGTAGATCGGATACTGCTTTCCCTCTTCCGTGCGCGAGTAATAGAAATACGCGCCCTTCCTCCACGGCACCGAGAGGTCGGTTTCCTTGATGCGGCCGAGGATCTCGTCGTAGAGCCTCTTCTGGAGCGGCGCCGTCTCCTTCATGAAGGCGTCGGTGTAGGCGTTCTCCGCGTCGAGGTACGCGCGGACTTCGGGGCTCTTGCGCTCCCTCAGCCAGAAATAATCGTCGCGGCGCTCTTCGCCGTGCAGCGTTTCGGTCTTCGCGATCTTCTTGGCCATGGGCGGCTTGCGAACCTCCTCGGTATCAGGCGGAGCCGGAAGGGCCGCCGAAGCGGCCCAGGTCCCGGCCAGGAATCCAACGACGAGAGCGAATGAGCGCCTCATTTGACGGGCGCCGGCGCGGCCGCGGCGGCCTTGTCGAAGTCTCCCGCTTTGACGATCGTGATGCGCGCGGGATCGATGTGGCGGCGCATCGCCGAAACGATCTCATCGGGGGTCAACGCTGCGATCCTCTTCTCGAGGGAGGCATCCCACGCGAGCGTGCGGTCCAGGAACAGGTAGTTGGAGAGCTTGCCGGCGAGCGCCTGGTCCTGCGCCCGGCCGACCTGCGCGTTCTGCAGGTAGCCCGACTTGGCCTCCTTCACCTCCTGATCGGTGAAGCCGTCCTTGAGCATGCGCGCGATCTCCTCCTTGTAAGCCGCCTCGAGCTTCTGCGCGTTCTGAGGCGCGTAGATCGCGAACGTGAGGAACGTTCCCGATTCGTCGAGGGCGCTCGCGGCGAACTGCGAGCCGACTCCGTAGGAGAGGCCCTCCTTCTGGCGGATGCGGGTCGCGAGGCGCGAGTTGAGGAATCCTCCACCGAGCATGTAGTTGCCGAGAACCATGGCCGGATAGTCCGGATCGTCGTCGCGCATCTTCAGGTTCATGCCGGCGAGGAAGAACGCGTTGGCCTTGTCCGGGGTCGGCAGCGCCTGGTTGATTGCCGACGCTTCCCGGAACGGCCGCGGCACGCGGGCGAAAGGACGGGGGCTCTTCCAGTCGCCAAAGAGCTCTCCCGCGAGCCCGGCGACCTCCTTCGGGTCGAAGTCGCCGACCACGGCGAGCTCGGCGTTGGAAGCGCCGTAGAAGTCCGTGTAGAACTTCCTGGCCGCCTCGAGGGTCGCGCCCTTGTAGTCGGCCAGAGATTCGTCGGCGGTGCGGACGTAGCGTACGTCTCCCTTCGGGTAGTCGCTCATGTGCCGCTGATACGTCGTCTGTGCGACGAAGGTGGGCTCGCTCTTCTGCTGCTCGATCGACGCGAGGTTCTCCTGCTTCAGCTGCTCGAACTCGGTCGCCGGGAAAGCCGGGGTGCGCAGGATCTCGGCCACCAGCCGCAGCACCGCGGGGAAGTTGGCTTTGACCGTCTCGATGGCGACCGTCGCCTGCGTCGGGCCCCCGTTGATGCGGACGCGCGCCTTCAGGCGGTCGAACTCGTCGTTGATCTGCTGGCGCGTGTGTTTCGACGTGCCCCGGCGGAGCATGTCCGCCGCCAGGTCCGCCGCGGTCGCCGTGTTCATGAGGCTCTTCTCGTCGCCGAAGCGTAGCGTCAGGTTGGCGATCACGGTCTCGCCGCGGGTCTTCTTCGGGAGCAGCGCGAGCTTCATTCCGTTGGGGAGCTTCGAGCGCGTCGTGCGCGAATCGATGTTCGCCGGAGTGGGGTCGAACGCCTCGCCCTGCGCGATCGCGGCGTCGCCCTTGTAGTCCTTGAGCATCGCGGCCACATCGGGCGGCGGCGGAACCTCCGCCCGGTCCGGCTTCGGCGTGGGCCGGAACTCGCCGATCGTCCGATTGGACGGCTTGAAATACGCCGTCGCGACTCGCGTCACGGCTTCGGGAGTCACCTTTCGGATCCGATCGCGGTTCAGGAAGAAGAGACGCCAGTCGCCCATCGCGATGTACTCGGAGAGCTGGAGGCCGACGCGGTCCGCCGCGTTCAGGGTGAGGTCGATGTTCTTCAGGAGGAAAGTCTTCGCGCGGTCGACCTCCTCTTTCGTGGGAGGCTGCTTGCCCAGCGCGTCGATCGTCTCGAGCATGGTCTTGCGCGCCTCCTCGAGCGAAGCGTCCTGGCGGACTTCCGCCGAGAGCATGACGAACCCCGGCTCCTTGGTCGGCTGGAGGAATCCGGCCACCGACGAGGCCTTCTTCGTCTCGACGAGCGCCTTGTACAGGCGTCCCGCCGGGGCGTCCGTCAGGACGCGCGTGAGGACCTGGATCGCGGCCGCGTCCTCGTGCGAGCCCGACGCGACGTGGTAGGCGACCGCGAGGGCCTGGACGTCGCCCACGCGGCGGAGCACGACCTCGCGCTCGCCGTCCTGCGTGGGCTCGGCCGTATAGGTCGCCT
>DASQJK010000326.1:0-10203 GCA_035631095.1 Thermoanaerobaculia bacterium | reverse complement strand
CGCGGGCCGAGAAGTCGCACGCGGGACGGTTCCAGAAGGGGCTCGACAACCTGGGCTCGCGCTGAGGAGTGGCGCTCTTCGATCCGACGGCCGCCGATTTCGCGAGTTCGGCGGCCGTCGGCAAGGAGCTTCGGCGTGTGGCGGACATCTGCCATACGTGCCGGCGGTGCTACAACCTCTGCCCGTCGTTCGACGTCCTCTTCCGGGCGCTCGACCGGCCGGAGGTCGACGGCGAGGCCGACCGGCTGGAGGCGCGGGACCTCGCCGGCTTCTCGGACCTCTGCTACGAGTGCAGGCTCTGCATCCCGCACTGCCCCTACTACCCGCCGCACCGGTGGGAAGTCGACGTCCCGCGCCTGGTCTTCCGCGGCCGCGCCGCGCGGGTGAGATCGGAAGGCAAGCCGCGGCTTCGTGAGCGCGTGCTCGCATCCGCGGATGCGATCGGCATGCTGTCGACGAAGGCTTCGAGCGTGGTCAACGCGATGAACGACCTGCGTTTCACGCGGGTCCTTCTCGAAAAGACGCTCGGAGTGCACCGGGACCGCATGCTCCCGTCATACGCGCCGGCGCCGTTTCTCTCCTGGTGGAAGTCGCGCGGCGGAAGAATGGAGCCGGCCCCGGCTTCCGCGGGGGAGCGGGTGGCGCTCTTCGTGACCTGTTTCCTGAATTACAACGCTCCCGAAGTCGCGCGCGCGGCCGTCGCCGTTCTCGAGAAGAACGGCTGCGACGTCGCGGTTCCCGATCAGCGCTGCTGCGGCATGCCGTTTCTCGAGAGTGGAGACGTCGATTCCGCCAACGAGTGCCGCATCGACAACGCGCGGACGCTGCTCCCCTTCGTCGAGGCGGGCTACACGATCGTCATCGCGGGCCCCACGTGCAGCCTCACCCTGAAGAAGGACTATCCCGTACTCGGGAAGGATCCCGACTCGAGCGCGGTCGCGGGCGCTACTCTGGACATCTGCGAGTACCTCATGCGCCGCCACGCCGCGGGAAAGCTCGCGCTCGACTTCCAGCGCAGCCCGGGCCGCGTCCTCTACCAGGTCGCCTGCCACCTCAAGGTTCAGGACATCGGATTCAAGTCGCGGGATCTCCTCGCCCTCATTCCGGGAGCCGAGGTCCTGACCGTCGAGAAGTGCACCGGGCACGACGGGACGTGGAGCATGAAGACGGAGTACTTCCCGATGTCGATGCGGATCGGCGCGCCCGTCTTCGACGAGGTCAGGAAGCACAAGCCGGACGCCATCGCCTCCGACTGCCCGCTCGCGGCGCTGCAGATCCGGCAGGGCACCGGCCGCACCCCGAAACACCCGATCCAGGTGCTCGCCGAGGCTTACGGCCTTCCGGTGGAGCTCGACGAGCCCGGCGCATGAAACCCATCTCCGGCGACGAAGTCCTGAATCTCCACGAATACGAGATCGCGCGCCCCGAATTCCGGCAGCGCGTGATCGAGCGCAAGAAGAGGCGCCGCGTGGCGCTCGGCCCGATCATGACGCTGGTGTTCGAGAACCGGGACACGGTCCTCTTCCAGATCCAGGAGATGCTTCGCATCGAGCGGATCGTCCGGCCCCAAAGAGTCCAGGAAGAGCTGGACGTCTACAACGAGCTCCTGCCGGACTCGGGCGAGGTCGCCGCGACGCTGTTCATCGAGGTCACGGATCCCGCCCGGGTGCAGCCCGTTTTCGACACCCTGATCGGCCTCGACGCGGCGGGGCGCCTGCGCCTCGTCATCAGCGGCAAGGAATATCCGGCGCGTTTCGCCGCGGGCCAGAGCCGCGAGGACCGCATCTCCGCCGTCCACTACGTGCGATTCGCCGTCGGAGACCAGGGCCGCGCCGACCTTGCGATCGGCGAACCGGCGGCGCTGAAGGTGAATCACGGCGGCTACCGCGCGGAGGCTGCGCTGGGAGCGGAGACGGTGAAGGAGCTGCTGGAGGATTTGAAGGGGTAGCGCACGGCGAGGAACAGGGCAGATCCTTCGCTTCGCTCAGGATGACAGGCGGTCGACCCTGCGATAATTCCGCCGTGCCTCCCGCACAACCGAGCGGTTTCCGCCGCGTCGTCTTTCACGGCGACCCGGCAGCCGGGCTCTCCTCTCTCTCTTTTCCGGCCGGGGAGCGCGCGGAGGCGCGCCCTTTTCATACGAACTGGAAGCTGCGCGCGGACGAAGTGGCCGTCGTCCTCTTCGACGGCTCTCTCGGGCCCGCGCTCGGCGGGCCGCCGCGTAGCGACGTCGGCGAAGGGGCGGATCGCATCGGCGTGCTCGTTCTCGGCGATGCCGACGCCTCCGGCCTGCTCGATCCCTTCTGGACGGCACGCGTCTTCTTTTCACTGCCTGCGAACCCGCCGCGTCAGCACCTCGTGCGGGGAGTTCGCTCGCTCTTCCGCGTGCTGGAGGAGCGGGCGATCTCGGCGCGCGCCCGCCGCTCGCTCGCCAGCCGGACCGAAGAGATCCGCGCTCTCATCGACGTGGGCGTCGCTCTCGCCGCCGAACGCGACCGCGACCGGCTGCTCGAGACGATCCTCTCTCGCGCGCGCTCGCTCACCGCGGCCGATGCGGGAAGTCTCTACCTGGCCGACGAGGAGGCGGGCGCCCCGGTCCTGCGCTTCGTGAAGGCGCAGAACGACTCCGTGCGGTTCGATTTCGTCGAGCGCGCGCTGCCGCTCGACGACGGTTCCATCGCCGGCTTCGTCGCGAAGACGGGACTGCCGCTCAACCTGCCGGACGTGTCCGCCATCCCGCCAGGCGCCCCTTACCGTTTCGACGGGGGATTCGACGCGAAGCACGGGTACCGAACCCGCTCCATGCTGACCGTCCCGATGCGGACACCCACGGGGAAGACCATCGGAGTGCTCCAGCTCCTCAACCGGCAGCGGCGCTCGATTCCGGACGGCGCGATCACCGCCTTCATGCGCGTGGAGGTCGTGCCCTTCGACGAGGACAACGAGGAGGTCGCGCGCGCTCTCGCGGCCCAGGCGGCGGTCGCCGTCGAGAACCGGCGTCTGACGGAGAGCATCAGAACGCTCTTCGACGGGTTCGTGGAGGCCGCGGTCACCGCGATCGAGCAGCGGGACCCGACCACCTCCGGCCACTCGGAGCGCGTGGCGCTGCTCGCGTGCGGCCTCGCGCAGCTCGTCGACCGCGCCGACACCGGTCCGTTCGCTTCCGTCCGTTTCGGGCGGGACGAGCTCCGGGAGCTGCGGTACGCGGCGGTGCTGCACGACTTCGGCAAGGTGGGCGTCCGGGAGCAGGTGCTCGTCAAGGCGAAGAAACTGCCTGCCGGCGTGGCCGCGCTCATCCGGTCCCGGATCGACCAGGCGATCCTCTCGAGCGCGGCGGAGACGTGGGAACGTGCGGCCCGCGAGCGCTGGCCGGAGAAGCGGGTCGCCGCGGAGCTCGCTGAGCGCATTTCGCGTCTCGAGCGCGCCTGGGAGGTCGTGGCTGCGGCCGACGAGCCGACGTTGATGGCCGCCGACGCCGGAGCCGAGGTGCTCGCGCTGCGCGAGCTCGCCTATCGGGACCCTTCGGGAGCCGTTCGCCAGGTCGTGGAGCCTGCCGAGATCGCATACCTCGCGATCCCGAAAGGAAGCCTGAGCGCCGAGGAGCGCAGGGAGATCGAGTCGCACGTCACCTCGACCTTCCGTTTCCTCTCGAAGATCCCCTGGACTCCCGACCTGGCGCGGGTGCCCGAGTGGGCCTACGCCCACCACGAGCGGCTCGACGGGACGGGCTATCCGCGCGCCCTCGGCGCGGACCGGATCCCTCTTCCGGTGCGGGCGATCGCGATCAGCGACATCTACGACGCGCTCGCGGCGCGTGACCGCCCTTACAAGCGCGCCGTGCCGGACGACCGCGCGCTCGACATCCTCGTGGCGGAAGCGGCGCGCGGCGCCATCGACCGGCCCATGCTCGAGCTCTTCATTTCCGAGAAGGTCTACCTGAGGGCGCTCGGGAAGCCGCCGGTTTGATTCGCCACACGGTTGCCTTTCCGAAAGGCGCGCCCCGAAAGGCGGGGCTGCGAAAAGGGTCGCTTCCTCTGCCGGCGAGCGCGATGCCGAGAAGCCGGACGGGTTCCAGCGCCGACCATACGACCCCGTGCTCACGCAGCCTCGCGAGCTCCCTCTTCGAGAGCTTGACGCGGCCCGGGTGCTCGACGATCCAGTGCCTCACGGGCGATGCGAGCGCCGCCTCCGCGCGATCGGCGCCGACTTCGCCCTCGAGCAGCAGGGCCGTGGCGAGGTCGCCTCTGGCCGGCGACGGGGAGCGCTGCCGCCTCCGAGGGAGGCTGGTGATCACGCCCTCGATGGCGGCGTAGAGGTCTGCCGCGGGGGCCGCCCAGAGCAGGCGCGACCGCGCCTCTTCGAAAAAACGGCGCCGTTCCGCGCGGCCCCTCTCGGTGGCGGCGAGGATGAGCGGGAGGAGCGGGTCGGCTGCGAGGTACTCCCGCTGCGAGAGCGGATGGAGCGTCGCGCGGGGAAGCCGAAGGGCGAGCGCGCGCGACGCCGATCGTGCGCCCGCTCTGGACGAGGCGACGACCGCGACGTGTCCGGAGATGTCGGCGCGCGCCACGATTCGTTCAAAGTATCAGCAGCGGGACTTCGCCGGGCTCCGCGGCGAACATCGGTTAAAATTCCGCCACTCGATTGATGCCCGTCCACCAATTCTCCTTGCTCATCCAGGCCGCAGGGACGGTCCTGCTGTTCCTGCTGTTTCTTCTGCTCTATCAGAAGATCCGCCGCCGCGCGTTCCTCGACTGGATCGCGTCGTGGGCGCTGCTCCTCTGCGGGCTCGTCTTCCAGATCCTCATACCGATCGTGGGGGAGACCCGCCCGTACGTTTTCCTGCTCCACCTGTCGCTGCTCGGGCACGTCATGTTCCTGCTCCGCGGGGTCCGCCGGTTCCGCGACGAACGGGCCTCGACCGGGGCTTACGAGCTCCTCTGGCTGATCCCCGTGATCGCGATCGCCTGGTGGACCGCCATCGAGTCCTCACGAGCCACGGGCCACTCGGCGCCCATCGCGCTCGTCGTCGCAGCCGCTTACGTGGCCGCCGCCGTCTCGTTCGCAATCTCGTCCGGCTCGCCCGCCGGCCGTGTTCTGCTCTCCACGTCCTTCCTTCTGTGGGGGGTCGAAGAGGCCGTCGTCGGATTCGCCTACCTCCGGTTTCGCGAGCCGGGGTCGATGCCGGAGGCGCTCCAGTACGGAAACTTCGCGGCGATGCTCCTGGAGATGATGATCGCGGTCGGCATCATCATCCTCCTCTTCGAGACGAGCCAGGCGCGGCTCGCGGCCGAGATGGAGCAGCTCATGCAATCGGACCAGCAAATGAAGGAGATGGGCGTTCGCGACCCGTTGACCGGGCTCTACAACCGCCACCACTTCAACGACGTGATCAAGCGCGAGCTGGCCAACGTCCGCCGGTACGGGATCTCGCTCTCGGTTCTCCTGGCGGACGTGGACCGGTTCAAGGAGATCAACGACGTCAAGGGGCACCAGGCGGGGGACGACGTCCTGAAGTTCGTCGCGAACTACCTGACCTCGTGCGTCCGGGAGTCGGACTTCGTGTTCCGGTGGGGCGGCGACGAGTTCCTCGTGCTCCTTCCCCGCACGGACGAGGGCTCGGCGGCGCTCAAGGCGGAGGAGCTCGCGAAGCGCCTTCCGTCGATTCCGGGCCTCGAGCAGGTCCAGCCGTCGCTTTCCGTCGGCTGGGCGACGCACCGCATGGACGCCGATTTCATGAGCACGCTGTCTCAGTCGGACGCGCGCATGTACGAGATGAAGCTCAGGGGGAAGAAAGAGCGAGAAGCGCGAGAGCGGGATCTGCTGCGCCCCTCATGAGACGGTAGACCGCGCGCGCCGGCAGCCCCATCACGTTCGTGTAAGACCCGCGGATCTCCTCGACGAAACGCGACCCGAGTCCCTGGATCCCGTAGGCGCCCGCCTTGTCCATGGGCTCGCCCGTCGCGACGTACCAGGCGATCTCCTCCTCGGACATCGCGCCGAAGCGCACCGAGCTCCAGCAGACTTCTTCCTCGCCTGCCGCCGTTCCGCGCCGCAGGCGGACGCCCGTGACGACGCGGTGCTCGCGGCCCGACAGGCGGCGCAGCATCTCAGCGGCGGACTCCGCACCCTCCGGCTTTCCGAGGATCGCCCCGTCGCAGAAGACCAGGGTGTCCGCGGCGAGCACCCAGTCCGCCGGCCGCCGCGCGGCGACTTCCGCCGCCTTCGCGGCCGCGAGACGCGAAGCAGCCGCTCCCGCGGCTTCGCCGGGCAGCAGGTCTTCGGACACGTCGGGAGGATCGACCGAGAAGATGAGCCCGAGCTCGGACAGGATCTGCGCACGGCGTGGAGAGGCGGAAGCGAGAACGAGCACGCAGGAAGGTTACGACAGCGTCAGCCGAGATCTGACAGGACGAGCTGAAGAGCTGAGAGCCGACAGCTAGGGGTAATACCCCGTAATCGTGCGCGCCTGGAGCGACGTCGGCTCGACCTTGACCTCGACCTTGCGCCACTGCTCCTTGGCGTTCGTGTTCGTCGAGTAGTAGGTGAGCAGGTACTGGCTGCGCAGCTCCTCGTTGATCTGCTTGTAGACCGCGTCGAGGTGCTTGGCCGAGTCGATGTAGAACGTCTGGCCGCCGCTGACGTTCGCGAGCTTGTTCAGCTTGTACTTCACGTCGAGCTCGGCGCCCGAGATCTTCAGTCCAATGCCGTAAACCTGGATGCCCGCCTTGCGCACGTACTCGAGGGTCGTATCGAAGTCGAACTTGGACGTCGTGTCCTTCCCATCGGTCAAGATCACGAGGGCCTTCTTGCCCTTGACGCCCGTGAACTGGTACAGCCCGAAGACGATCGCGTCGTAGAGGGCGGTCGAGCCCTCGGCGCGCAGCCCGGCCATCGAGCGGTAGAGCTTGTCCTTGCGGTTCGTCAGCTTGGAGAGGACGTAGGGCTCGTTGTCGAAGGAGATCGTGAACGCGCGGTCCTTCGGGCCGATCGAATAGTCGAGGAAGGAGATCGCCGCCTGCTCCGCCTCCGGCAGGCTCTCGAGCATCGAGGCGGAGGTGTCGATCATCACCCCTATGGAGATCGGCAGGTTCTTCACGTATTCGAACGACTCCACCTTCTGGATGACCCCGTCCTCGAAGATCTTGAAGTTCGACGCCTGCAGGCCCGGCACCGGGCGCCCCTTGTCCGTCACCGACGTGTAGAGCTCGACCGCGTCGACGGAGACTTCGGAGATGTAGGCGGGAGCGTTCACGTAGCGGAGGTCTTCCGCCACGGTCCCGTCGTCGAGCGTGCCGACGATCCGCACGTACCCGAGCGTCTTGGCGTCCTTGATGTTGACGGTCTGCTCGAACGGGGGCTGGTAGAGAGTCGCGACGCGGGATTCGTTCGAGTAGAACTCCAGCTTCTGAAGGTTCTTTCCCTCGGGCGTGACGACCGCCGCGACGACGCGCGTCGGCCCGGTCGCCTTGGCGCCCTTCTCGGGCGAGAGGATGCGCACCTTGAAGATGTCGCGCCCCTCGTTGACGATGTACTCGTCCTCGCCGACCGTGCGGCCCGTTTCCCCGTAGGCCACTACCCGGATCACCTGCTTGCGCGGCAGCGGGCCCAGGTTCAGATCCGCCTGGAAGGGCGCCCGCGTCTTCGTCATGACCTTCGAGCCGTTGAGGTAGAAGTCCACCGCCTTGATTCCGTCGGCGACCTTCGTCTCGAACCGCTGGAGTCCCGTCGCGATCTCCTTCGCGATCGGCAGCAGCGAGATCGCCGAGGGCACGAGCCCCGTTTCCTTCGTCTTGTCGATGACGGCGCGGCCCTGGGCGCGCGCGGCGAGCTCTTCCGGCGTCGGCGGGTCCGGTTGCTCCGGCACCTTGAGCATCTCGGAGATGCGGCCCTCCGCGCTCTGGTTGCCATCCGAGACCTTGAGAATCAGCTTGTACTCGCCCGGGTAGAGGTACCGCCGGACGGTCAGCGGGATGCGGTCCGCGCTGACCTCTCCCTCCGGCACGTCGAACCGGTACTTGAAGTTGTCGATCAGCCGGTCGCCCTTGACCACCTCGCCGATGACGTCGACGTTGAAGAACTTCTCCTCCCCCAGGCTTCGGGACTTGAGGTCCTTCTTGGGAACGAGCAGCGAGAGGTCGACGCCGATCTTGTTCGCGCGCTGCTCGGGGAAGCGCACGAGCTTCGCGACGGTGAGCGGCACGGCGTTCGCCGCGAGCTCCGTCGTCATCGAAAGGACCTGGTCGACACCCTCGGTCTCGACGACGGGAGGCTGAAACAGCTTCGAGACGGCCGCCATGGACATGGGCCCGTTTCCGAGCGCCGCGGTGGAGTAGGCGATCGCCTGGTTGACGGTCCTGTATTCGGCGCAGCGCGTGATGTCGACCTGCCGGCTCGCCACGCTCCCGGCGAGCCCGCCGACCCCTCCCGCCTGGAGCACGTACACACCGTCGAGCGGGGTCCACAGCTTGTAGTCGCCCATCCCCATGGGCTGATAGAAGATGAGGTAGACCTTGCTCTTCAGGCTCTCGAGCCGCTCGTAGAACCAGATCTGCAGCGGCACGTAGATGTCCTGGCAGTCGATCGGGATCACGCCGTCCGGCGGGCCGTTGAGCACGAAGATCTTGGCGCGGTCGTTGTTCAGGTTCTTGAACTGCTCGCGCGCCGTGTTCACGCGGTCCGTGTACACGTGCTGGTAGTCCGTGCGGATTCCCGAAGAGTCGATCGACCGCCGGCGCCAGAACGACTCGATGAACTTGTCCTTCTGGTAGCTGTCGGCGATCTCGAGGAACACCTCGCGCTCCGTCGGCGTGATGATGAGCTCGACGAGTGATAGGAACTCCTTGTACTTGGGATCGAGCTTCGCCGTGAGCTCTTTGATCTCCTTGTTGGAGAGCTTGCGGTGCGCCGGGGCGGGCGTGCTCGATGCGGCGGGCGTCTTCGCGGCGGTCTTGTCAGAAGGCTTGTCCGCGGGCTTGTCCCCCGGTTTCTCGGACGTCTTGTCCGAGGGCTTCTCCGAGCCCGGTCCCTCGACTCCGATCGCCTTCGCGCCCGGCGTCGCGATCCCGGCGAAGCGCTCCTTCGTGCGGTCGAGGCCCTCGATCGAGATCGGCTGGGGCTGGAGGAGCTGCGCTCTTTCGTTCTCGCCGCCCATCTGGCTGCCCTGGCGCGCCGTGATCTCGCTCCAGGCGCGGAAGACGTCGCAGGCTCCGGCGCAGGACCCGACGGGGCACGGATCGCCCGCCTGAGGAGTGCAGTCCAGCGAGAGATCCGAGAACCTCTTGCGGCACGAACCGGGCGCGAACACGTCCGATTCGTTCGTCCCGACGACCCACATCTTTCGTGGGGCGTTGAAGGTCGGCCGGTAGAAGATGTACTTCGACGCGCCCCGCATTCCGGTGTTGACGGTCCAGATCTCGAGGTCCCGGAAAGTCCGGTCGCAGCCTTCGACCTTGTTGATGTCCGCCGGTTCGCCGTAGCGAAGCACCATCCTCCCCGCGTCGCTGCGCCAGCCGTCGTATTTCGAATCGGCGAGCGCGCGGAGCTCCTCGTATCGGTTGCGATATCCCGGCCCGAGCGGCTGCGGCAGGCCCTGGGCCTCGCGGCGCTCCCAGAACTCCTTCTTGAAGATCTCGCGCTGGTAAGGCTCCGTCAAAGTCAGGAAAACCTTTTCTTCTTCCGGAAGAATGATCGGCGCGACGAACTCCGTCAGCCACTTGCGTTCCTCCTCCGGCATCGCCGCGAGCGCCGCCTTCTTCGAAAGCGGCGCGGCGGGCGCAGGATTCTGGACGGCGGGTTTGGCCGGTCCGGGAGCGGGGGCAGGAGCGGACTGCTTCAAGGCGGCCGTAACGAGCTTCGAGACGCGGGCGGCGGTCTGCGCCGGGGCCGAAGCGGCGGCCGCGGCCAGAAGGAGCACCAGGAGCGGAACGCGAAGGGAGACCTTCATCGTGTGCGGATGTTAACCCTCGCCTTTCGGCGGGGTATTCCTTCACGTTTGCTTTACCTCGACCTGAAACGGGCCGATAATCGGGCCGCGCGCCGCCCACACGGAGATCGGCGCTTCGGGCCCCACGGATGATTTACCTCGACAACAACGCCTCCACAAAATTGGATCCCATCGTCCTGGAGGCGATGGCGGCGGCCTCCGGCTTGTACGCGAATCCCTCTTCGATCCACGCGGAGGGCCGCCGGGCGCGGCGCGCGGTC
>DASQJK010000325.1:0-11519 GCA_035631095.1 Thermoanaerobaculia bacterium | reverse complement strand
GTCACCGACTACTCACTACCGACCACCGACCCTCCCTAGACCTCGACTTTGGGTCCCGGCTCCCGGCTCTGGATCTCGAGGCGCTTGATGATCTCGTGCAGGGTGGTCGGCTTCATGCGGAGGAGCTCGGCGGCGCGTTTCTGGACGCCTCCGGTGCGGCGCAGCGCGGTGCGGACCAGGCGGCGCTCGTACTCTTCGACGAGGTCCTTGTAGGTCGAGCCGTTCTCTGGGAGGCGCACGGGGAGCTCGGAGCGGTCCGGCGAGAGGACGCTCTCCGGCAGAAGGTCCAGGCCGATCGCTCCTCCCGAGCAGAGGACGACGGCGCGCTCGATCGCGTTCTCGAGCTCCCGGACGTTGCCCGGCCACTCGTAGTCGAGGAGCGCGCGCATCGCCTCGGGGTCGATGCCGGAGATCGGCTTGTTGTTCTCCGAGGCGTAGACGCGGACGAAGTGTTCCGCCAGGAGCGGGACGTCCTCGCGCCGCTCTCGCAGCGGAGGGATCGGAATCGTGATGACGCAGAGGCGGTAGTAGAGATCGTCGCGGAACCGGCCCTCGCTGACGAGCCGCTTCAGGTCCACGTTCGTGGCGGCGATGATGCGGACGTCGGCCTTCTGGGTCTCGACGCTCCCCACGCGCATGAACTCTTTTTCCTGGATCACCCGCAGCAGCTTCGCCTGCGTCTCGAGGCCGACGGTCCCGATCTCATCGAAGAAGATCGAGCCTCCTTCGGCGGATTCGAAGAGGCCCTTCTTGTTCGCGACGGCGCCCGTGAATGCGCCGCGGACGTGACCGAACAAGTTGGACTCGAGGAGCTCCGTGGGCATCGAGCCGGAGTTGACGGTGACGAACGGGCCGCCCGCGCGGGGCGAATGCGTGTGGATGGCCCGAGCGACGAGCTCTTTGCCGGTGCCGCTCTCTCCCTCGACGAGGATCGTGGACTTCGAGGGCCCTGCCAGCCGGACGAGCTCGAAAACCTTCCGCATCCCTTCGGACTTGCCGACGATGCGGCCGAGCCCGAAGCGCCGGGAGAGCTCCTCCTTCAGGCGGCGGTTCTCTTCCGTGAGGCGGCGGGTCTCCGCGCCCTTTTCGACGGTGAGGAGCACTTCCTCGTTCTGGAACGGCTTCGGGATGTAGTGGAAGGCTCCCAGCCGCATCGCCTCGATCGCGCCCTCGATGGACGAATAGGCGGTGACGATCACGACGACGGCGTCCGGGTCGCGGCGCCGGATCTCCGCGAGGACTTCCAGCCCCGGGCGGTCCGGGAGCATCAGGTCGAGAAGGACAACGTCGTGCGGCTCCGCTTCGAACGCGGTGAGAGCGCGCGTCCCGTTCGACGCCGTGGTGACCTGCCAGCCCTCGCGCTCCAGGAGAGTCGCGAGGATGTCGCGGATCACCTCCTCGTCGTCGACGACCAGGACACGCAGCGAGCGCGTCATGACACGCGGCTCGAGATCGGAAGCGTCACCCAGGCCTCGGCTCCTCCTCCGGCGCGCGGCGAGAGGCCGATCTCGCCTCCGTGGCGTCGCACGATCTCCCGGGAGATCGCGAGGCCGAGCCCCGTGCCGCCCGTCTTCTTCGTCGTGTAGAAAGGCTGGAAGAGCCGGTCGCCCGCATCCGACGGAAGTCCCGCTCCGCGGTCCGCGATGACTACGCGAACGGTGCCGCCTTCCTCGACGAGGCCGCAGGCGACCTCCCCGTCTTCAGGAGAGGCGTCGCGCGCGTTGGTGAAGAGGTTGACGAAGACCTGCTCGAGCTCGCGCGGGTCGCCCTCGACCCAGACGGGAGTGCCGCCGTTGAAATCCACCGCGAGGCGTTTCGTTCCCATTGCCGTCTCGACGGACTCCGCGGCGTTTGCGATGACGCGCCGCAGGTCCGTGCGGATGCGCGCCGCGGCGCGGGGGCGCGCGAACTCGAGAAGGTTGTTGACGAGATGCGCCGCGCGGAACGTCTGCCGCTCCATTTTTTTCAGGATCGCGTATCTGGGGTCGTCGCGGGCAGTGTCGGCGAGCAGCATCTGCGCGTAGGAGGAGAGGCCGGCGATCGGCGTGTTCACCTCGTGCGCCACACCCGCCGCGAGGACGCCCAGCGAAGCGAGCCGCTCGCGCTCGGCGAGCGCCTTTTCCGCGCGCACCCGGTCGGTCACGTCGTCCACGAGAACGACTTTGCGGTCCGGAGCGCCGTGGAAGGCGGAGACGGAGACCCGCACGTCGCGCTCTTCTCCGACCGCGTTCTCGAACCGCGCTTCGACGGTCTGCTCCTCCCCCGAAGGATCGGCCGGTCCGGGCGGAAGGTCGACGCCGGGAACCACCTCCGCAAACGGACGACCCCGCAGCTCGGCCTCGTTGCTTCCTACCAGGGCCGCAAAAGCCGGATTCGCGGAGTGGACGCGCTCCTCGCCGTCCAGAACGACGATCCCTGACGAGGACGAGCGGATCACGCTTTCCTGGTACTGCTGGAGAGACCGGATCTCTTCGAGCCGTTCCGCGAGCGCGCCGTAGAGCCTCGCGTTCTCGAACGCCAGACCCGCCTGCGCCATCACCGCTACGAGCAGTGCCTCGTCCTCGGAAGAAAGGGGAACGCGGCCGTCCTTGTAGCCGACGCCGAGGGCGCCCACGAGCTGGCCGCCGCACCTCATCGCGAAAAGCGTCCGGTAACCGGCTTCGTGCAGGCGCGCGGCGGACCGGGGCGTCTCCTCGCCGAGCGCGGCGCCGCGGATCCGCCACACGTCGGCGGCTGCGAGCTTCTCGCGAATGAGCACCGCCTCGGCCGCAGGAACACCCGATTCATCCAGCACGAACAACGCGCACGGCACAACGTGCATGCCCGCCTGGACGCGCTGGACGATTGCTTCGGTCAGCTCCGCGCGGGGACGCGGCGTCGAGAAATCGCGAGCGATGTCGAGGAGAGCGCGCCGGGCGCGGAACGTGTCGTGGTACTGGATGCGTTCCAGAACGCCCGTGATCCGTTTCTTGACGGGGACGAGAAGCGAGGCGAGGAAGAGGCCGGAGCCGAACGCGATGACGTTCTTGCCCGCCTCGGCCATTCCCTCGAGCGTCCGGTCGAGAAGGGCGTTCAGCAGGACGAACGCCATTCCGCCGAGCACGACCGCCGCCGTCGTCGCGAGGGCCTCGCGCACGAAGATCTCGACGTCCCAGAGGCGCCACTTGAGGATCGCGTAGGCGAACGCCAGAGGAATGAAAACGAGCGGAATGACGGCGGCGTTGGCGAGCAGCGGCGACCCGAGCCCGAAGACGCGCGGAAGCGCGTACAGGAGCAGGAAGGGGGCGAGTCCCACCGTTACGCCGAGGCCGATCCACCGCAGCTGCTTCTCCGCGGCGGCGTCGGGGCGCGGCGCGCGAAGAAGCCGCTGCAGCCGGTAGAAGACCGCCGCGGCGTAAATCGCGAAATAGAAGAGCCAGAACCGCGTCGCCCACTCCAGGACCGCCGCGGCGTTCGCGACCGGAACCAGCAGGGGCCCGTCCTGCAGGAGCAGGTATGCGAGGCCCGGCGCGTACAGGAGCGGCAGGAACCTCCGGCCGGGCGCGCGCCGCGGGAAGACGAGGAAGAAGTGGAGCAACAGCGCAGGGAGGGCCGCGCGGAAGAAGTCTTCCGCGAGGAGGAACGCCTTCCAGGCCGCATCCCGCGGCGGCGTCGGAGTCAGCACGTAGATGGCGAACGAAGAGACGCAGATCGCGCAGAACACGCGAGCGGCCTCCGAGCGGTCCCGGCTCGCCGTGAAGAGCCCGATCGCGAGGTAGAGCAGGCCGACGAACGACAGGAAGATGTAGGCCCAGTCCGGCCGCGGCACGACCCGCCCGATCAACACCTCGCGGATCTCGTTCCCCCGCTCGACGAGGAGCCGGTGGGGGAACGGCTTGCGTGCGAGGCTTCGATCGGGGTCGGCGAGAGATGCGGCGGTCTGTCCGTCGGACGTGATGATCCGGTCGCCGGCCGCGAGCCCGGCGCGTGCCGCGGCGCCTTCGCGATCGACGGAGGTCAGCACGATCGATCCTCCAGCGCGTCGCGCTTCGAGCCCCGCACGGGTGAAATGGTCGACCCGGCGCGAGAACGAGAGCAGGCAGAGACCGATCGTGGCCGCGGCGATCGCCACCGCCGTTGCCGCCCCCAGGATTTTCAGGACTCGGGACACGCGGTCCGATCCAGCAATCCGAATGCCATGGCCTCCGGCCTGATGCATCGACTCAAGTATCTCGCAGAAAGAGACTTATTGCAGACGGGTTTTGGGCGCCGCAGCGGCGGATTCAAAGCCTTGGATTCTCTCCAAAATTTCTTTGCGCTCGAAATGCACACCTCCCCGGCGGCGGAGAGGAGCGCAACGGAAGGCGAACTAGAAGGAGATCGCGAGGCCGCCCAGGAGGCGGTTCGACAGGGGAGTGTCGACGCGATCCGGGGTCGAGGCGGTGCTGCGCGCCGACTCGAGGGCCATCAACAGCTTGCAGTCCGAGCCGAACGGCGTCAGGCCGATGACCGAGAGGTCCTGCGCGATCGAGATCGCGACCTTGTCGGACTCGTTCAGGTGCGTTCCCGAGGCGCCGACGAGCTGCTGTCGCGCGCCGCGAAGCACGAGCGCCACGCCCGTGCGCGTGGGAAGAAGCTCGACGCCCGCGCGTGCCGTCCAGAACCGTCCGGTGTTTCCGGTGATCGAGAACATGGAGGCGGAGTCCGGGGCGAGCTCGCCCTCGATCTTGCCGTAGCGGACGGCGATCGTTCCCGAAACGGTATCGGAAAGGCGGTGGGTGACGCTCGCCTGGAACTGCCGCACCACGTTCCCGTCGAACAGGTAAACGCTGTCGAAGTCGGTCAGGAAGTCCGACTCGAAGAAGGCGCGGACCGCCTCGCTGACGCGCTGGTTCGAGGCCTCGATGCGGAAGCTTCCGCCATTGCCCGCGGACCGTTCGATCCCGGCGGCGAAACTCTTTCGCGACATCGCCTCGCGCGAGTCGTCGATCGAGGTGACGAGCGGGAGGACGGCCGTGCTGATGCCGGCGGAATCGGCGACGCGGTGGAGACCGCGGACGAAGATGTACGTCTGGTCGCCGACGCGATAACGCGCCTCGATGCGCGGCGCGATGCCGTATCCGCCGGAGAGATAGCGGCCCACGACTCCGCCGTCCACTTCCAGGCGGGACGCGAGCCGGAACGTCGCTGCGGCCGACAGGTCGGCGTCCGGCGCGGACAGAAGCAGCGCTCCGGAGTTGCCCGCGGCGGACGGGCCGACGGTCCCCTCGCGGTAACGGTAAGTCATTCCGACGGTCACGCCCGCGGAATCGCCGGCAGGGCGCGCATACCGGGCCTTGACCTCGAGCGTGCGAGAGGCGAGCGGGAAGAAGGACGTTCCGGCCGAGGTGGCGCGGTAGAGGTTCGCTTCATCCACGTACCGCGCGGCGACGGACTCGGCCGAGCCTTCTTCCGCGCCGCGGCTCCAGCTCACCGAGTGGCTCTGCAGCGAAGCGGGGCGGTCGTCGTGGAAAGAAAGAGTGTTGCGGCGGCTCGTCACGCGGACGTGATCGAGATCGGACGGCGCGACCTCGAGGGCGATGCCCGCGGCGTTGCCCGTCGTCCGGGATGCGTCCGCGGCGATACCGGCGGTGTCCGCGACAGCCGAGTAGTCGCCGCGCAGGTCATACCGCCATCCATTCGGAAGACCGCCGCGGACTCCGACGGCGGTGCGGGAGAGCGAGGTATCTCCGGACGAAACGTCCGCGACGGAGCGGACTTCTCCGCCGAGAGCGTTGTCGATGCGCATCGTGTTCGAAGAAGCTCCGGGAAGCGCCGCGGCCATGCGGCCGGACTCGTGCTGCTCTTCCAGGGTGATTTCGCGAAGGACGTCGGACGGCACCTTGTCGCGGAGGTCCCAGGCGCTCGAATGCTCGGCGGCGCCGCTCTCAGCGGCCGCGTCGCGCGGGAGCAGCTGGATGTGAACGGAGGAGAGGGCTCCGGTCAGAGAGGGATGCCAGATCCGGATCAGCGCCGGAAGGAACCCCTTCTTGTACGCGACGAGGTCGTACACGCCGACCGGCGCCGCCGGAACGACGAACGTCCCATCGGAAGCCGTCCGCGACCTCGTGAGCGAGGTGTCGCCGAGGTTGTAGAAGACGATGAGCGCGTCGGCGACGGGTTTCTGGAGGTGACGCACGACGCCCGAGATCGGCGGCGACGGAGGTTCCGCGATCAGCCCGCTCGGTGCGGCGAGCGGGAGAAAAAGGAGGGCGAGGAAATAAGGTAGACGCCGTCTCATGCTCAGGCCCATGGGCCCACCGGAAGTATATGCCCCGGCGTTGTCAAGGGGCAACATTCGAGCGCTTTCGCCATGCGAAGAATGCGCCACGCCCCGGGCGCTGCGACAGCGCGTCACACACGCTCCCCGCCCATGAAGAAATTCTTAACGATGTGCCCGGCGATCGCCGGGTTCTCCTTGAGGCGCCGCATCGAATAGCCGTACCAGGCCTCCCCGTACGGGACGTACACGCGCAGCCGGTGCCCCGCGGCGACGAGGCGCCGCCGCAACGCGGGTGTCACTCCGAGGAGCATCTGGAACTCGTACGCCTCGCGCGGGAGCTTGAGGCGCGCGATGGTCGCGAGCGCGCGTTCGACGAGCACCTCGTCGTGCGTCGCGATGCCGACGTAGCAGCCGGCGCCGAGCAGCGTGTCGACCATCGCCGCGTAGCTTCTTCGGATCTCCTCGCGCTCCTGAAAAGCGACCTCCGGCGGTTCGACGTAAATGCCCTTGCACACGCGCACGTTCGCGGAACCGGCGGCCGCGCGCGCCGTGTCCGCGGCGCTCCGGCGCATGTAGGCCTGCAGAACGAGGCCGACTCTTTCCGTCCGGCCGCGCGCTTCGAAGTAGATGCGGATCGTCTCCTCGGTGACGGAGGAGTCCTCCATGTCGATGCGGACGAAAGTGCCGTGTTGTTCGGCCGCGTCGAGGATCCTGGCGAACTGCCGCCGGCATTCAGCGGGGTCGATCTTCAGTCCGAGAGCCGTGAGCTTCACGGAGATGTTCGAGTCGACGCCGTCGCTCGCCATCGTGTCGAGGGCGCGGCGATATTCCTCGACGGTCCGTTCCGTCTCCTCGACCCGCGTCACGTCTTCGCCGAGCACGTCGAGAGTCGCCATGCAGCCCTCGGCATTCAGGCGGCGCACCACGGCGAGCGCGTCCTCGAGATTCTCTCCGGCCACGTACCGCGCCGAAAAGACCCGGACGAGCCGGCGCGGCACGAGCGGAAGCGTGCGGACGACGAGCTGGTTGAAGGCCTTCATTCCGTCGCGATCTCGTCGTCGCGGGTGGCTCGGGCAAAGCAGAAGACGTCCACGTGCCGCGCGCCGGCCGCCGTGAGCGCCGCAGCGCATTCGCGCGCGGTGGCTCCGGACGTCGCGACGTCGTCGACGAGGAGCACGCGTTCGGCGGCCCGCCCGGAAGCCGCGAAGGCCCGCCGGACGTTCGAGCGGCGCCGGTCGAGCGGCAGCCCGCTCTGGCGCTCCGTACTTCGGATTTTTCGGAGCCGGCCTGTCGAAAGGGGCGAGCCGACGCGGATGGCGACTTCAGCCGCGAGAGCTTCCGCCGCGTGATCCCGCCTCAGCCGGGAGAGAGGCCGGGCGGGAACCGGCACGACCTCGCCGTAGGGACCGTCGAGCTCGACGCGTCCGGCGATCGCGTCCGCTAGGTGACGCGCGAGAAAGTCGGCCCCGCGGAACTTGAAAGCGATGAGGATGCCGCGCGCCGAGCCGCGGTACGGCGCGGCGGCTCGCAGCCGGCGAAAGGCGGGAGGATCGAGGAGGCATCGGCCGCAGACCTCAGCGTCGAGAGACGGGAGCGGCTCGTCGCAGCGGACGCACCGCTCCGGCGCCGGCTCCGGCAGGCTCTCCCAGCAGGAGCGGCAGACCCCTCCCTGAAGAACGCGCTCTACGTCGCGAGCGGAGCAGGCGAGGCAGACAGCAGGCAGCAGGAAGGAGTGGAGCGCGGCGCGAAAAAAAGCCGGGCGCGCGGTCCGCGCTTCGGGCGCGCGCTCCGTAAACATGAGGGCCGATTGTAGCTGGAGAGCGCGGGCCGTCCTGCGTTCCTCATCCCGGCTACACTTCCGACGCCGGAGGTGAGACTTGGAGATTCGAACACGGGCGGCGGCTTTACGGATTTTTGCGTTCGCGGCGCTTTCCGTGTTCGCGGGAGCCCGAGCTTCCGCGCAGAGCTGGGCAGTGGGCGCATCCGCGGGCGCCGTGAACGACGTCTCCCGCCGGTTCTCGATCGACGAGTTCCACTCGCAGGACTGGAACGCGTGGGTGCAGTTCGAGCTCGACGAGAAAGTCCAGCTCCGGGGAACCTACGGCTCGTTCCGTACGCGGGCTGCGGAGTCGGGCCAGCCGGGCCACGACGCCGGCGGCGGGCCCCTCATCGTTCCGGTTCTGACGAGCCGCGTCGATTACGGAACGATGGGAGTCTCGTACGAGTTCTGGGAAGGCGACTACACCTCGGGCCTCTTTGCTGGAATCGGCGTCTACAAGGTCCGCCCCAACGCGGCGCCGCCCGGCTTCGAAGATTTCCGGGACCCGCGCCGCACCGTCTTCGGGTGGCATGTGGGCACAGAGGGGACGATAAAAATCGTTTCGAGAGTATCCCTGGTAGGCCGCCTCACCTTCCACCGCTTCTCGGCAGGCACCGGCCGCTCGATCCTGACAGCCGACGCAGGCTTCCAGGTCCGGTTCTAAGGGTCCCAGAACCGAGAGGCGCCCCTCACCCAGCCTCTCCCCGCGCGCGGGGGGAGAGGTGTCATCCCTCGTATCCGCCTCACTCGACCATCCGCTCGCCGCGTGAGTAGTCTCCCGACCGAAGGGAGGGAGGAGGCTCACGCGGCGGTCGACGGAGCGGAGCGCAGCGCAGCGAAGTCGACGGTAAAGGCGGGCGTCCGCCCGGCTTTCGCCGGACGGATCGGCCAAGACGGCCTGTTTGGGTGGGAGCCTACGTGCTGAGGGAGATGCGTGGCCGGGCCGCGACGCGGAGCGCGCGGTCGGTGTACAGGAAGGCTTTGGCGGCGGGAAAAACCTCGTTGTGAATCATGACTTGCCCCGGGGAAAGCAACAAAAGTGCCAACCGAGGCAGGGCAAAGCGGCCGGCGGCGGCCGCCTCAAGCCGGGAGCTATTTCTCGTCGGTTTCGATCACCAGCGGGAGCAGCGTCGATTCCTTCTTGGGAGAGAGCGAGACTTCGGTGCGCGTTCGCGTCACGCCTTTGATCGAGAGCAGACGACGCTGGAGGAAGTCGGCGAGTCCCGCCGTGTCCGCCGCCTTCACTTTCAGCCGGTATGCGTACTCGCCGGCGAGGTAGTGGCACTCCTGGACTCCGAGGAGCTTCTCGAGGTCATCCACGAATCCTTTTTCGAACCGCGGGTGTTCGAGCGCGACGTCCACGTACGCGGTCACCGGGAATCCCATCTTTTCGTGATCGAGGAGCGCGACGAAGCCCTTGATCATGCCGTGGCGTTCCATCTTCTTGATACGCTCGTTGACCGAGGGAGTCGTCAGGCCCACGGCGCCGGCGATCTTCGCCTGGGAGAGTTTGCCGTTGCGCTGGAGCATGTCGAGGATCCGGAGATCGATATCGTCGATTGTCATCTCCGCTCTCTCTCTTCAACCTTACCCTTATAAGATTAGAAGCTAATCCGGTTAAGACTAATAATATTAGACCGTTCCGCCGTGTCAAGAGTGACTTTTGCGCCGCTATAATCGCGGAACTCGATGAAAAAGCGCGATTATTACGAGGTCCTCGGGGTCGCCAAGGGTGCTTCCGAGGCCGAAATCAAGAAGGCTTACCGCCGGCTCGCGCGGAAGCTCCACCCGGACGTAAATCCCGGGGACAAAGGGGCTCAGAAGAAATTCCAGGAGGTCCAGGAGGCGTACGACGTCCTGAAGGAGGCCGACAAGCGCCGGGCCTATGACCGCTTCGGCCACGCCGGCCCCTCCATGGGGTTCGACCCGGCCGGCGGCTCCTCCGGCGGGTCCGGAAGCGGCGGCCCGGGAGCGGGGTGGGGCGCCGGCGGCGGCCCGGGCTTCGAGGGTTTTCACTTCGAGACGGGCGATCTGGGCGACATCTTCGGAAACATCTTCGGCGCCGGCCGGGCGAGGCGCGCCGAGGGCGAGGACGCTTCCGGAACGATCGAGATCCCTTTTCGCGACGCCGTGCTCGGCGGCTTCGCGTCCCTTTCCCTGCGGCGCGAAAAGGAATGTCCCCGGTGCGGAGGAAGCGGTCGCGTCGGCAAAGACGTCTGCCCCGTGTGCCGGGGAGCCGGACGCGTGGCGGAGACGGAGACGATCCGCATCCGGATCCCGGAGGGCACGGAGAACGGAGGGACGATCCGGGTTCCGGGGAAGGGCTCAGAGGGAATGCGCGGAGGGCCGCCGGGCGACTTGTTCGTCACGGTTCGAGTCGCCCCGCATCCTTACTTCGAGCGGCTGGGCGACGACGTCCACGGGATCGTGCCCGTGACGGTCAAGGAGGCGTACGCCGGAGCGGAGATCGACGTGCCGACGATCCACGGATTGCGGCGCGCGCGGATCCCGCCCGGCTCCCAGGGCCGCCAGAAATTTCGTCTTCGGGGCCAGGGGGTGAAGAACCCGCGCACGGGACAGACGGGCGACCACATCTACGCGATCCGCGTGATGCTCCCGAAGACGCAGACGACCGCGGGCGTCGACGCCGCGACGCTCCTCGATTCGCTCTACGAGAAGGACGTGCGGGAGGACCTGCCGAAGGGGCTGTAGGGTTCGGGCGAAGCTCGATCAGTTCTTCGAAGCCATGTCGCGGACGAGCCCGATTGCGCGGTCCCTCGACATGTCGTCACCGAGCGCGATCGAACGCACGTCCGACCACTTGCCACTTGCGACGTCGTAGCGCACGAACTTCACGGCGGCGTCTTCGGACCAGACGAGCGTCGGGTTGTATGAGGGGCCGATCACCGTCGAGACGGCGGACATCATCCCGTTCCCTCCGAAGATGGGCAGCGGCGCCTCGAGGGCGACGCCGAAGACGGGAATGCGTCGGCGGAGCCACGATTTGGAATTCACCGCGCCGAGGTCGCTCGGATAGCCGATGCGGGTGACGAATTGCTTGCCCTTGGCGAGATCGGTGAACGTCGCGAGTATGGCGCCGCCGGGCCCCTCGAGTTGCAGAGAGGGATACACGTACGTCTGAGGGCGTACGTCGCCGTAGCCCTCCGCGCCCTCGCTTCCGACCATTTTGGGAAGGTCGTAGACGGCGACGTCGGAGGCGCTCGTGTCCTCGTCGAGGAAGATCGGCGCATACCGCGCCTGAACGACGTGCGACTCCTCCCACCAGATCACCGACAGGATCGACCGCGTCTTCCATCCGTCCCTGCCCTCGTCGTCCAGAAGGTGGATCGTCTGGTGCGAGAGGAGCATCTGCGGGTTGTAGGCGTGCGCAAAGCCGAGGCTCGGAAGGAGGTCGAGCGATTTCCACGTCCCGCCCTTGAAGAGGCCGAGGTGGAGAAC
>DASQJK010000324.1:0-6645 GCA_035631095.1 Thermoanaerobaculia bacterium | reverse complement strand
TGCTCGCGTTCGTGCTCGCCGACGCGCTTCTCGAATCGACCGGCGGCGACCGGATGGAAGACGTCCTGGTGCGCCTGGCCGCGCACCGCGCCCGGACCGAGAAGTACGGGACGGGGCGGTGAACACGGTCAGATGTGCCGCTTGCGCAGCCTGCGCGTTTTCGGCGGACCCTGTGACCCCGAGGCTTCTTCCGCGCCCACGCTGATCCCCGGCAGCGGATCGAGCGGGCCCGGCGCCCAGGTGGCATCCATCTGTGCGAGGGAGTAAGGCTGCCGCGAAAGCGCCTGATCGAGCACGGCGAAGAGCGGATCCGTAGGCCGCAGCGTGTGCCCGTCGGGACGCCAGTACTCGTAGTGCAGCTCAGGCGAGAGCGCCCACCCGGTGGCCCCGACCGCGCCGATCCGGCTCCCCCGCGTCAGCCGCTGACCGCGCTTGACGTCGATGCGCGAAAGGTGGCCGAAGACGGTCGCGCCGCGCTCTCCGTGGGAAAGCACGACGACGTTTCCGAGCTCCCAGAACCTGCCGCCGAGGGTGCGCCGCACCGTTCCCGCGAATGCGACGGTCCCGTCGGCCGGGGCGACGACGGGCGTGCCGGCGGGAGAGGCGATCTCGACCCCGGTCAGGAACTCCTCTTCGTTCGTCCACGGGGACCGCCGCGGCCCGAAGTACGCCGAGGGTTCGAACACGCCAGACCCGAGCGGAAGGATGGCCGGGGACTCGCGCACGGCGCCGCTGTTCTCTCCTTCGCGCTCCTGCGCGAGCGCGCGGCCCTTCTCGAGCGCCCGGAGGAACGCGGGAAGGCCGGCGGCCACGCGGGCCGGATCGTCGTCGGACAGCAGCGGGTGATCGGGCCCCAGCACGTCGGGCCAGCTCGCCGGCGGCACGCCGTAGAGAAAAGCGACCCGGTTCAACAGGTCCGCCATTCGGCGTGCGCGGGAGCGAAGTCCCGAGGCAGCTCGCCGGACTTCTTCCGACGCGGTCCGCAGCCGGCCCGACTCCCGGAGGTCTCTCTCCCGCGTCTCGACACGGTCGGCGCGCTGCAGGATCGCGGGGACGGTGAACCACAGCGAGACGGCGAGCCCGGCGAGGACGGCGATGACGCCGGCGAGGACCGTCTGGCCCCGATCTCCGAGAGAGATCGTGCGCACCGCTCCCCCTCCCGACGCCGGATGGAACTGGACCTGCACGCCCTGGACGGCCTCCCGTTCCCCTGATTCTAGGGGTAAGTCTCGAGGCTGGACGTGGAAAGTAATCCGAGGTGGCGGCGGTCGTCGGATGCGCCGAGGCGGCGCGGCACGAAATCGTGGTCGAGCGTGAAGATCACGTTCGCGGGAACGGCGCCCGCGACGATGCGCAGGGCCCGCGCCTGCCCGGGCGAAAAGCTCGTCCGGAAGAGCTCCGATCCGCGGACGCGCGCCACGAGAGATATCCGCTTGCCGTCCGCGCTGAAATTGGCGAGACCGAGGCGGACGGGCCGGCCCGGCTCGACTCGCACGGCGAACCGGCGCCGCGTCCATCGGAAAGCGCCGCCCGGGCCGGTCTCCCGATCGTAAAAGCCGATCCGGGGAGCGAACCGGAACGCTTCTGCCGCATCGAGCGTCGCAAGCATCCCGACGAGCGCGGCCGCCGCATAGATTGCCGCGCCGAGAAGCCGCAGCCGCCGCGCGGCCTTTTCCTCCCCGCTCGCGGCCGGCGGAGCGCTCACGGCGGCCAGCAGGAAGAAGAGCAGCGAGACGTCGGGCGCGAGCCAGTGCGACCCGGCCGCGAGCGCCGCGAGAAAGCCCAGAACCGCCGCCGCCGCAGCCGCTCCTCCGAGGTCCGGATGCGTTCCGCGCGCCCGCCGCCACGCCTGCAAGCCGAGGGCGAGAACGGCCGCCAGCGTGACCAGCGCCCCGACGATTCCCGTCTCCGCGAGCGCCTGCGCGTAACCGCTCCCCGGATTGTCGCGTACGGGCAGGCTTCGGCCTTCTTCCGCAACGAGGTCCGGCAGCTTCCACGCGAAGGCGCCGACGCCCGCCCCCTCGACGGGATGCCGCAGAAACAGCCGCCCCGCCGCGCGCCAGAGCAGCGGCCGCGCCGAGACGCGGTACTCGAGCGGCAGGTCCGGGTCGAACGTCTGTTTGAGGCGCAGGCCGACGCTTCCGGCGCCGCGGACGAAGACGAGGCCCGCGGCGGCGAGCAGAAGGAAAAAAACGCCGACCGCCAGGTTGCGCCGAAGGGAGCCTGCAAAGGCGCGAGCCACCAGGAGAAGCGCGGCGGCGCCGGCGGCGAGGAGGACGCCGCTGCGCGAGCCGGAGAGGACGAGACCGGCGACGAGCAGGACGCCGAGACCGCCCGACAGGGCCCGCGAGGGCCCGCGGCCGCCGAGCGCTCCGGCCGCCGCGACGAGGAGAAGCAGCCCGCACAGAAGACCGAGGGAGTTCGGGTCGACCGCTCCGCCGCCGACACGCCCCGTCAGCCGCCAGTATTCGCGCGCCTCTGCCGGAAGGATCCCCGCCGCCTGGAGCACGGCCGCGGCCGCCGAGACCGCGGCTCCCCACAGGACCGCGGTCAGAGCCCGGCGCCGCACCGACTCTCCCGCCCGACGCAGGAGGAAGTAGAAGACGGCTCCGCCCGCGAGGGCCGCGTAAGCGAAGAGGCTTTCGCGCACGGCGACCGATGCCGGGAGGCCCTGCCCGTTGACCGCGCGCCCCAGCAGCCCGCGCGCGAGCGCCCACAGAGTCCATGCCCGCACGCACGCGAGCATCGCGCCGGCCGTCCAGACGGCGAGCAGCGCCCGCAACGCGGGATCGGCTCGGGACCGGTCCGGCGCGCTCTCGAAGTCGTAGATGAAGCGAAAACTCCATCCCACGGAGACGGCGCAGAGCAGCAGGCCAGGCCACGTGAAGGGGTCCCTCCCTCCGCAGATCCGCGCGAGAAGTCCCGCCCACGGAAAGAGGAACGAGAAGAGCACGACGCCTCGCGCGGGCCGCGCCGCCGTGAACAGCGCGAGCGCGACGGAGATCACGAGCACGGGGAGCCGGTCGGGAGATCCCGCCGGAAATCCCGCCGAGAGGAGCAGCACACCCATCGCACCGGCGAGGAGGAACATCACGATCCGGAAGACCGTGCCGGGCGAGCGGAGCTCCGCTTCGGTGTTCAGCGCCGGACTATCCGCGGTGGTACTCCTGCAGCGACTCCACGGTCATCGTTTCCTCCTGGAGCGCGCGGATCCCCTCGACGGCCGCGGCCGATGCGGACAGCGTCGTGAGGCACGGAATGCCGAGCTGCAGCGCGGCGGCGCGGATCGCCGCTTCGTCGTAGTGCGACGCTCCGCCGAGCGGCGTGTTGATCACCAGCTGGATCCGGCCGTCGCGCATCTCTTCCACCGCATTGGGTCGGCCCTCGTTCACCTTCCAGACGCGCTCGGCCGTCAACCCCGCTTCGAGAAGAGCGTTGCGCGTGCCTTCCGTGGCGCAGAGTCGGAACCCGAGGTCGACCAGCTCGCGGGCGACAGGCATGACGCCCGCCTTGTCATACGGATTGACGGTCAGGAATGCACGCCCCGAAACGGGAAGCCGGATGCCGACGGCTTCGCACGCCTTCGCGAAGGCCCCGCCGAATCGCGGCGAGATCCCCATCACCTCGCCCGTGGACTTCATCTCGGGGCCGAGGAGCGTGTCCTCGCCGGGAAACTTCTTGAACGGAAAAACGGGAGCCTTGATGAAGAAGTCGATCGGGTCGCGTTCGGGCGGCAGGCCGAGGGAGGCCAGCGTCCGGCCTGCCGCAAGCAGCGCCGCCGCGCGGGCCATCGGAGTGCCGATCGCCTTCGAGACGAACGGGACCGTCCGGGACGCGCGAGGATTGACCTCGAGGACGTAGAGCTTGTCCCCTTGAGTCGCGAACTGGATGTTCATGAGCCCGCGCACCGACAGCGCGACGGCGAGCCGGCGAGTCGCGTCGCGGATCTCGGCGAGCTGCTCCTTCGTGACTTTCCACGCGGGAAGCACCGAGAAGGAGTCCCCGGAGTGGATCCCCGCCTCCTCGATGTGCTGCTGGATCCCGCCGATCCACGTGTCCTTCCCGTCGGAGAGCGCGTCGACGTCGTACTCGAAGGCGTCGTCCAGGAAACGGTCGATCAGGACCGGATGGTCGGGAGAGCTCTGGAGCGCGGTGGCCATGTAGGAGGTCAGGTGCGCGTCATCGAAGACGACCGCCATCGCGCGGCCGCCCAGCACGTACGAGGGCCGCACCATGATCGGGTAGCCGATCCGGTTCGCGGCCTCGAGCGCCTCTTCCGCGCTGCGAGCCTCCGCGTGCTCCGGCGCGCGGAGTCCGAGCTCACCGAGCAGTTTCCCGAACCGGCCGCGGTCTTCCGCGAGGTCGATCGACTCGGGTGACGTGCCCCAGATCGGGTACCCGGCCGCCTCGAGCGGCCGCGCGAGCTTCAGGGGCGTCTGGCCGCCGAACTGCACGAGCACGCCGTCGGGCTTCTCGTTGTCGAGGACCGCGGAAACGTCCTCGAACGTCAGCGGCTCGAAATAGAGGCGGTCGGAAGTATCGTAGTCCGTCGACACCGTCTCGGGATTGCAGTTGATCATCACCGTTTCGTAGCCCGCCTCCGACAGCGCGTAGCAGGCGTGGACGCAGCAATAGTCGAACTCGATGCCCTGCCCGATCCGGTTGGGTCCGCCCCCGAGGACCACGATCTTCTTCTTCGACGTGCGGACCGACTCGTTCTCGGCTTCGTACGTCGAGTAGAAATAGGGAGTCTGCGCTTCGAACTCGGCCGCGCAGGTGTCGATCGTCTTGAAGACGGGAACGACCCCGTGGCGGCGGCGCGCCTGCGCGACCTCCTGCTCGGAGACGCCGAGAGGGCGAGCCATCGCGGCGTCGGAGAGGCCGAGGCGCTTCGCCCTCCAGAGGTCGTCGCGCGAGAGGCCCGCGAGGGACTTCCCGCAGAGCCCCCGCTCCTCCTCGACCATCTGCCGCACGGCGTCGAGGAACCACGGATCGATCCGGGTGTGTTCCGCGACCTCCTCGAGGGTCATCCCCGCGACGAACGCCCGGCGAAGGTGGAAGATCCGCTCCCACGTGGGGATCTCGAGCGCCGCGAGCAGCTCCTCGCGGGGAATGGCGCCCCTCAGGTCGTCGAGCCCGTCGCGGCCGATCTCGAGCGACCGGATCGCCTTTCCGAGCGCCTCGGCGAAAGTTCTGCCGACCGCCATCGCTTCCCCGACGGACTTCATCTGGATCGAGAGATGCGGATCGGCCCGCGGGAACTTCTCGAAGGTCCATCGCGGGATCTTCACGACGACGTAATCGAGCGACGGCTCGAAGCACGCGGGTGTCTTCTTCGTGATGTCGTTGGGGATCTCGTCCAGGCGATATCCGACGGCGAGCAGCGCGGCGATCTTCGCGATCGGAAACCCGGTCGCCTTCGACGCGAGCGCGGAGGAGCGCGACACGCGCGGGTTCATCTCGATCACCACGCGGCGCCCCGTCTTCGGGTCCACCGCGAACTGGATGTTCGACCCTCCCGTGTCCACTCCGACTTTCCGGATGATCGCCATCGCCTCGTCCCGCATCTCCTGGTACTGGCGGTCCGAAAGCGTCATCTGAGGCGCGACAGTGATCGAGTCGCCAGTGTGCACGCCCATCGCGTCGAAGTTTTCGATCGAGCAGATGATGATCACGTTGTCGGCCGTGTCGCGCATCACCTCGAGCTCGAACTCCTTCCAGCCCTCGACCGACTCCTCTATGAGAACTTCGGTGGCGGGAGACTCGGAGAGGCCGAACGCCACGTTTTTCGCGAACTCCTCGGGAGTCCGCGCCCAGCCGCCGCCCGATCCGCCCAGCGTGAACGAGGGCCGGATCACGACCGGCAGCCCGATCTTCGCCACGATCTCCTGCGCCTCGGCGAGCGAGCGCGCGGTGCCCGACCGGGGGACCTGCGCGCCGATCTCGATCATGGCCTGCTTGAAGAGCTCGCGGTCCTCCGCCAGCCTGACCGCGTGCTCGTTGGCGCCGATCAGCTTCACGCTCCACTTGTCCAGGATCCCGCGGTCGGCGAGGGCGAGCGCCAGGTTCAAGGCGGTCTGTCCGCCCACGGTCGGGAGGATGGCGTCCGGCTTCTCCTTTTCGACGACCCTCTCGAGAAACTCGGGGGTCAAAGGCTCGACGTACGTCGCGTCGGCGATCTCCGGGTCGGTCATGATCGTCGCAGGGTTCGAGTTGACGAGGATGACGCGGTAACCCTCGCGGCGGAGGGCGCGGACGGCCTGGGTTCCGGAGTAATCGAACTCGCAGGCCTGACCGATGACGATGGGGCCGGAACCGATGACGAGGATCGACTGGATGTCGGTCCGTTTCGGCATCAGGCGGCGCCCGCGCCGCATACCGCGGAGTGGATCTGCAAACTCATGGAGCGGCCGGGAAGTCTACAGGAGCGGCGGAACGGCCATCGAGACCGCTCCGCCGCACTTCGAGGCGCGAGATCAGTCGAGAGGCCGCGTGTTCTCCGTCGTGCGGACTCGCCGCGATCTGGGGGTGTTCGTCGGAGCCGTCACGGCTCTTTCAGCCGTGCAGGCCCCGCGCAAGATCGTTCCGTACCGCCCCACCACGAAGAGGTTCCCGTGCAGGAACCGGACGCGATACAGGTCGTTG
>DASQJK010000323.1:0-5830 GCA_035631095.1 Thermoanaerobaculia bacterium | reverse complement strand
GGCCGATCCGGGAAGCGCGCCAGCGGCGCAACGCCGCGGCGTCCATGTCCACGGCGGAGGGCGCCGCCGCACAGGCCGACGTCGCCGCCACCCTGCCTCCGGAGAGCCGGCCCCGGCGACTGATCGATGAGCTCTCCGCCGCGAGGGTCCTGCGCGCCGCGTACTCGGAGCGGCAGGCCAACGAGGTGCTCGTCGACTTCTGGATGAACCACTTCAACGTTTTCGCGAACAAGGGCCTGGACCGGGTCCTCATCACCTCGTTCGAGCGCGACACGATCCGGCCGAGGATCTGGGGCCGATTCGAGGACCTTCTGCTCGCGACGGCCAAATCGCCGGCGATGCTCTTCTACCTCGACAACGCCCAGTCGGTGGCGGAGCCGGAGCATCGGCCCCGCCGGACCGGAGGAGCCGGGCTCCGCTGGCCCCTCGCGTCCGCGTTCGAGATGCCGCCCATGAAGGCGCCCAATCGCCGCGGCGGGCTGAACGAGAACTATGCGCGCGAGCTGATGGAGCTCCACACGCTGGGAGTGGACGGCGGGTACACGCAGAAGGACGTCACGGAGCTCGCGCGCGTGCTCACCGGCTGGTCGATCGAACCGCGCTCGTCCGGCGAGTTCGTGTTCCGCGAGCGCGTGCACGATGTGGGAGCCAAGACGGTTCTCGGTCACACGTTCCGGCCCGGCGGGGGCATGGAGGAGGGCGAGGCGATGATCCGGATCCTCGCCCGGCATCCCTCGACGGCCCATCACATCGCCCTGGAGCTCTGCCGGCGCCTCGTGGCGGACGATCCGCCGGCGTCCCTCGTGGACCGGGTCGCGAAGAAGTTCCTGGCGACGGACGGCGACCTGCGGCAGACCGTCCGAGCCGTAGTGGACAGCCCCGAGTTCTTCGACCCGAAGTACTACCGAGCCAAGGTCAAGTCTCCCTTCGAGTACGTCGTCTCGGCCATCCGGGCCGCGGGCGGCGAAACGAACGCTCGGCCGCCGCTCATCCGGGAGATCGAAAAGATGGGCGAGCCGCTCTACCTCTGCCAGCCGCCGACTGGATATTCGGACGCCGCATCCGCGTGGGTGAGCACCGGCGCGCTCGTGGCGCGGCTCAACTTCGCGCTCGCGCTCGCCTCGAACCGGATCCCCGGGACGACGGTCTCTCTCGAGCGGCTCATGAAGCCGGAAGACGCGGCCGACCCGAAGCGCGCCGTGGACGCGCTCGCCCGGACCCTCCTCGGAGGCGAGCTGTCCGACGAGACCCGCCGCACGATCGAGAAACGCATCGAGAACCCGGCGGCCGCGGCTCCCATACAGGACCCATCCGCCAATACGGAGCTGCCGCTGATCGCCGGTCTGATCCTGGGCAGCCCGGAGTTCCAACGCCAATGACTACCGACTACAAACTACCGACTACCGACCGGTGCAAGGCCTTCTCATGAACCGCCGAATCTTTCTCAAATCGTCAGGCCTGGCGCTCGTCGCGGGCGGCTTCCTGCCGAACGTCTTCGTGCGGATGGCGCGCGCGGGGACGCCCGCGTCCCGCCGGGTCCTCGTCGTCGTGTTCCAGCGCGGCGCCGTCGACGGTCTAAACGTCGTCGTGCCGTACGGCGAGAAGGCGTACTACGACGCGCGACCGTCCATCGCGATCCCGCCGCCCGGCTCAGGGGAGAACGCGGCCCTCGATCTCGACGGCTTCTTCGGCCTCCACCCCTCCCTCGCCCCGGTGCTCCCGCTCTTCAAGGACGGCTCCGCCGCGTTCGTCCATGCCGCCGGGAGTCCCGATCCGACGCGATCCCACTTCGACGCGCAGGACTTCATGGAGTCGGGGACGCCCGGAGTCAAGGCGACCTCCGACGGGTTTCTGTCCCGCGCGCTCGCGGCGGAGAAAGGGAAGACTTCTCCCCTGCGCGCGGTGGCACTCACGCCGGCGCTCCCGCGAATCCTCTCCGGGACCGCGGGCGCCGTCTCCATGACGAACGTCTCGGAGTTCGGGATCCGCGCGGGAGCGGCGAGCGGGGCTGCGTCGGATTCGTTCGAGTCCATGTACGGAGAGGCCGTGGCCGGAACCCTGGGAGGAACCGCGAAGGAGTCCTTCGAGGCGGCGCGGATCTTGAAGTCTGCGGACCCGTCGAAACGGGCCGCCGAGAACGGCGCCGAGTACCCGAGGGGCCCGTTCGGGAACTCGATGAAGCAGATCGCGCAGCTCGTCAAGTCCGACGTGGGTCTCGAGGTCGCCTTCACGGACGTCGGCGGCTGGGACACGCACGCGGGAGAGGGCGGCGCCCAGGGCCAGCTCGGCAACCGGTTGCGAGACTACGGACAGGCGATCGCCGCGTTCGCGAAGGACCTCGGATCGCGGATGGCCGACGTGACGCTCGTCACGGTGTCCGAGTTCGGGAGGACGGTCCGCGAGAACGGCAACCGCGGTACCGACCATGGCCACGCGAACGTGATGCTCCTCGCTGGCGGTGGCGTGAAGGGCGGCAAGGTGTACGGAAAGTGGCCCGGTCTCGACGCCGGGAAACTGTACGAGAACCGGGATCTCGCGGTGACGACGGATTTCCGTGACGTGTTCGCGGAAGTGCTCGCGACCCGGATGGGAGTGTCAGACGCCGCGGGAGTCTTCCCCGGTTACGCAATCGACCCGAGAAAGCGCCTGGGACTGATCCCCGCCTGATGGGTTCCGGGTCACCGCAGCCCGCGCAGGAACTCCGACACCGCTCGTGAGAACTCCTCGGGAGTCTCCTCCTGCGGCAGGTGACCGGTGGCGGGCAGGACCTCGAAACGCGCGTTGGAGATCGCGGAAGAGAGAGCCAGCCCTTCGGAAGACGGAAGGAGCTTGTCCTCCCGGCCCCAGAGCACGAGCGTCGGAGCGGTAATTCGCTTCGCGATTCCTTCCGCGCCGCGGGGGTTCGTCCTGATCGCCTCGAGAGCCGCGCGCCGGCTGCCCGCCACTCGCAGGGGAAACCACCAGTCGTCCACCACCTCCTCCGTCACGCGGGAAGCGCGGGCGTACTGGCTGTGGCGCAGCGTGAGACCGAACACGGGCCGGGAGAGCAGCTCAAGCTCGATCTCCCCGAGGACCGGGGTCCGGAGGATGCGGAACGGAATCGGGACGCGCATCTGCGGCCACGCGGAATCCGCCAGCACCAGGGCGACGACGCGGTTGGGCTGCGCCGCCGCGATCACCTGGCAGATGGCGCCGCCCAGAGAATTGCCGACGAGCACGACGCGGCCGATGCGCCTCGCGTCGAGGTACCGCAGCAGATGCTCGGCCTGGCCTCCCACCGTGTAGTCGTACGGCCACGGCCGGTCCGAAAAGCCCGCGCCCGGCAGGTCCACGGCGATGGCCGGCCGCCCCGCGGACGCCTTCGAGAGGACCCGCTTGAACGTCGATGACGACGAAAGCCAGCCATGAACGTAAATCACGGGCTCCCGGTGCGTCTCTCCCGGCGATTCTCGCGAACGCCAGCGGACGCCGTCGACGATCGTGTCCCGCATTCCCGAGCCGAGCGGAGGGATAGCAACGTCGGGCTCGAGCAGGCGGCGGGCGACGATCAGAAGTGCGACGAGTACGAGCACGAACCCGATCGTCCGGATGAGACAGCCCAATCGCACCTCCCGGCTCAGCCCGGACGCCTTCCGCGCAGGGCGGCGATTCTATTCCGGGCGATCCGGTGCCCCATCCGGGTGACAGCCTTGGCACGCCCCGTGCTTTTAGCGTCCGCAGATGCGCGGCCCCCCGGCACGCCGTTCGTCGTTCGAGCATTCATACGGGCCCGAGAGCCCGGATTAAGTAACAGGAGGAACGATCATGGTGAAACGTTTTCGGGGTCTCGCGGGTGTCGTGGCGCTCGTCATGTTCGCGTCGCTGGTGGCAGGTTGCAAGACCTCCACGAGCCCGGGCAGACAGATCGACGACGCTTCCATCAAGACGGCGGTCAAGGCGAAGCTCGCCGCCGACGTCAAGCTTTCGACGCTGACGAACATCGAAGTCAACTCCACCAACGGCGTCGTCACGCTGGCCGGCCAGGTCGACAATCCGGATCAGAAGCTGCTGGCGGCGGAAGTCGCGCGCGGCGTGGACGGTGTCGTCAAGGTCAACAACGAGCTGCAAGTCAAGAATCGCTGACGCGGGAAAACACGCTCCTCGCTCGGCCGGGCCTCTTTCGCGAGGGCCCGGCCTTTTTTTTGCGGCTAATCTCCTCCCATGCCGACATGGAAGCTGGTCGTCGAGTACGACGGAACCCGGTACCACGGGTGGCAGTCGCAGAAGAACGCGGATCGGACCGTTCAGGGAGTCCTGATCCGCGCCGCCCGCGAGCTTCTCGGTGAGGATGCGGCGGTCGGCGGCGCCGGGCGCACCGACTCCGGCGTCCATGCCCTCGCTCAGGTGGCGCACCTTCGCGCCCGGAAGGCCTCGACGCCGCGGGAGATCGAGTTCGGCCTGAACGACCGGCTCCCCTTCGACGTGAACGTGCTGTCCGTAGAGCCGGCGCCGCCCGACTTCCACGCGCGCCACGACGCCGTCTCGCGGACCTACCTGTACAGGATTTCGCGGCGGCGCACCGCCTTCGACAAGCGCCTCGTGTGGTGGGTCAAGGACCGGCTCGACGCCAGGGCGATGTCCGCCGCGGCCGAGCTCCTCGTCGGAAGACACGACTTCGCGGCCTTCTGCGAGAACCCCGAGGGTCGCGAGTCGACCGTGGTCGTCGTCACCCGCAGCGAATTCGAAACCGGCGATGAGGAGCTTCGCTACCGGATCACCGCGTCCCACTTCCTGTGGAAGATGGTCCGCCGGATCGTCGGCACTCTCGTCGAGGTCGGCCGCGGCGAGCTGTCGCCGGACAGCTTCGCGGGACTCCTTCGCGAACGAGGCCCGGGAGCCACGGCGAAATGGACGGCGCCCCCTTCCGGACTGTTCCTCGAAGCGGTCGAATACGCCGGAGGCGGTTTCCGCGGAGTCAGATCAGGTCGGCCGACTCGATCGCCCGGCGGAACGCGTGACGCCAGAGGTCCGTCAGCTCCTTCACGTCCTCGTCGAGAACGACCCGGCCTTGCCGGCGGATCACGAGCCTCTCGCCCAGCACGCGGCCGATGACCGCGAACGGGACCCCGGCGCGTTCACAGCGGTGGCGGACCGCCTGCTCCTCGTCCGCCGCGAAGGAGATCAGCGCGCGCCCCGTGCTCTCGCCGAAGAGGAGAGCTGAGGTGCGCAGGCCGAGGTCGACGTCCACAGCGGCGCCGTTGCCCGACTGCATCGCGCACTCTGCGAGCGCCACCGCGAGGCCGCCGTCGGCGAGGTCGTGCGCGGACGCGAGGCGGCCCTCCTCCGCGAGATCGGCGAGGACGCCCGAGAGGCGGCGCTCCGCCTCGAGGTCGAGCGCGGGACACGGCCCCTCGTCGCGGCGGCGCCAGGCCCGCAGGAACTCGCTCCCGCCGAGCTCGTCGCGCGTCTCGCCGAGGAGCGCGATGCGGTCGCCCGAGGCGCGGAACGGGAGGCGGACGCGCTTCTCGACGTCTTCGAGAAGGCCGACGATGCCGACGGTCGGCGTGGGAGGGATCGCGCGGCCGTCCGTCTCGTTGTAGAAAGAGACATTGCCCGACACCACCGGAATGCCGAGCGCCCGGCACGCATCCGAGATCCCGCGAACCCCCTCCTCGAACTGCCACATCACCTCGGGCTTCTCCGGATTGCCGAAGTTCAGGCAGTCCGTGATCGCGAGAGGCCGGGCGCCGACGCACGCGATCGAGCGCACCGCCTCCGCGACCGCGATCGCGCCGCCCCGGTACGGGTCGAGCGCGCAGAAGAAGGGGTTGACGTCGGATTTCATCGCGAG
>DASQJK010000322.1:0-9036 GCA_035631095.1 Thermoanaerobaculia bacterium | reverse complement strand
AGAAAACCGGGCGGGCCCGGTCCCTCGCATCCAGATGCAAAAAAAAGGCCCCGGCTCGCGCCGGGGCCCCGTGGAAACGAAGTCGGAATCGGATCAGTACATGCCGCCCATGCCGCCCGGCATCCCGCCGCCGGCCGCCGGCTTGTCCTTCTCCTTGATCTCGGAGACGAGCGCCTCGGTCGTCAGCATGAGGCCCGCGACCGACGCCGCGTTCTGCAGCGCGTTCTTGGTGACCTTCGTCGGGTCGATGATGCCCGCCTTCAGCATGTCCTCGACCTTCTCGGAGGCCGCGTTGTAGCCGAAGTTGCCGCCCTTGGCGCGGAGCTCGTTGATGACCACCGATCCCTCGGCGCCCGCGTTGTTGACGATCTGGCGCGTGGGCTCCTCGAGAGCGCGGATGACGATCCGGGCGCCGATCTGCTCGTCGCCCACGAGCTCCTTCGCCCGCTTCTCCACCGGCTCGATCGCGCGCAGCAGGGCCACGCCTCCGCCGGGGACGATGCCCTCCTCGACGGCGGCCTTGGTCGCGTGCATCGCGTCCTCGACGCGCGCCTTCTTCTCCTTCATCTCGGTCTCGGTCGCGGCGCCGACCTTGATCACCGCCACGCCTCCGACGAGCTTGGCCAGCCGCTCCTGGAGCTTCTCGCGGTCGTAGTCCGAGGTCGTGTCCTCGATCTGCTGCCGGATCTGCTTGACGCGGCCCTGGATGGTCTCCTGCTTCTTCTTCGAACGGTCATCGACGACGAGGGTCGTGTTGTCCTTGTCGACGTTGACCTTCTTCGCGTCGCCCAGGTCTTCCCACTTCACGCTCTCGAGCTTGATGCCGAGGTCCTCGGAGATGAGCTTGCCGCCCGTCAGGATCGCGATGTCCTCGAGCATGGCCTTGCGGCGGTCGCCGAAGCCCGGCGCCTTGACGGCCGCGACCTGGAGCGTGCCGCGGAGCTTGTTGACGACCAGAGTCGCGAGCGCCTCGCCCTCGACCTCTTCCGCGATGATGAGAAGGGGTTTGCCCTGCTTGGCGATCTGCTCGAGGATCGGGAGGAGGTCCTTCATGTTCGAGATCTTCTTCTCGTACAGGAGCACCTTCGCGTTCTCGAGGACGCACTCCATCCGCTCCGCGTCGGTGATGAAGTACGGGGAGAGATAGCCGCGGTCGAACTGCATGCCCTCGACCACCTCGAGCGTGGTCTCGAGGCCCTTGGCCTCCTCGACCGTGATCACGCCGTCCTTGCCGACCTTGTCCATCGCCTCGGCGATGATCTTGCCGATCTCGGGGTCGTTGTTCGCCGAGATGGTTCCGACGTGAGCGATGTCCTTGCCCTCGACGGGCTTCGACATCTTGTCGAGCGACTCGACCGCGGCGCGGACGCCGGCGTCGATCCCGCGCTTCAACTCCATCGGGTTGCCGCCCGCCGTGACGTTCTTGATGCCCTCGCGATAGATCGCCTGGGCGAGAACGGTCGCGGTCGTCGTGCCGTCGCCGGCGACGTCGGACGTCTTCGAAGCGACCTCGCGCACCATCTGCGCGCCCATGTTCTCGAGGGAATCCTGGAGCTCGATCTCCTTGGCGACGGTGACGCCGTCCTTGGTGATCGTGGGGGATCCGAACTTCTTTTCGATGACGACGTTGCGGCCCTTGGGACCGAGCGTCACTTTGACGGCGTCCGCGAGCTTGTTGACGCCGTGGAGAATGCGCTGCCGCGCTTCCTCGCCGTAGGAAATTGTTTTCGCTGCCATGGTTCTTTTCTCTCCGTTCCTAGATTTTTACTTCTCGACGACGGCGAGGACTTCATCCTCGCGGAGGATCAGGTGCTCCTCGTCGTCGATCTTGATTTCGGTTCCGGCGTACTTCCCGATGAGGATCCGGTCGCCCTTCTTGACGTCGAGGGGCAGCTGCTTGCCCTCTTCGTTGATCTTTCCCTTGCCGACGGCGACGACCTCGGCCTCCATGGGCTTCTCCTTGGCCGTGTCGGGGATGATGATCCCGCCCTTGCGCGTTTCCGTGGTCTCGAGCCGCTTCACCAGAATCCGGTCATACAACGGTCGAATCTTCATTCGTTCCTCCAGCTCCCTTTCAGTGGTATCCCTGCCGGCGGCCGATCTGGCTTCCGGAGGGAGCGCAATATTAGCACTCCTCTTCGACGAGTGCTAGCAGCGTCTCGGTCTCTTGTAACCGATTGATGTGACATAGTTTAGAAGTGGAAAGAGGCCGGAAACGCCTGCACCTGGACCCCGGACGGCCGCGGAGAAGCGCCGCCGCAGGCCTCCGCCGACGACGCTTCGAGGCGCTCGATCGTAAAGAGGAGGCGACATGAAGAGAGACCCGATCGCGGGCACGAGGCGGGGCGCCGCGGTCTGGGCGCTCGCCGGAATCCTGCTCCTCGCGTTCGCGCCCCGGGTCTGGAGGCGCGGAGCTCCGGCGCCGATGTTCTCTCTCCCCGAGACCCCGATCGACCGCGTGAGCCCGGACGGAGCGGCGCAGTGGGTTTTCCTGTCGGAGTCCCTGAAGCACGTCCCGCGCGGAGCGAGCTACACGATCCGCGCGGCCACGGGCGACGAGGAGATGAACCTCTTCATGATGTCGCTCGGTCTCTTCGAGGGCCATATGCCTTATCCCAACTCGTATTTCGGGATTCCGATCCCGGGTTATGCGGCGAACGCCGACTTCGTGCTCGCGTATGGATGCGCCGGAGACGGCGCCGCAGAAAACGTGGTCGTGGCGCGGGTCCGCGGCGGGTGCGTCCAGCGCGGCGCAGGAAAGATGCGATGACGGCGTTCCTGGATCTCGCCGTCTCGGCCTTCCTGCTCGCCCTCTTCGGCGCCGGCCCGGCGCGCCGGCTGTGCGCGCCCGGCGCTTCTCTCTGGGGACTCGCCGGAGTCGCGTACGGGCTCGGCGCGCTCCTTCTCACCGTGGAGTCGCTGGCGCTCTCCGCCGCTGGGATTCCGTGGACCCTCGCGTCGATGGCTCTTCCGCTGCTCGCGCTCTCGGGAGGCCTCTTTTTCACGAGCGGGGGAACGAAGGAACTCGCGCGTCCCGCCGCGCGCGTGCCTCTCGCAGCGCTCCTGGGCGGAACGCTCGCGGCTGCCCATCTCGCCTTCTCGCTCGCCTCCTCGACGGCGAACTCCGTCGATTTCGTTCTCTTCTACGGAGTCAAGGCGGCGCTGTTCGCCGGGTCGCGGGGAATCCCCTCGGCCGTCATGGGCCACCCTCTTTTCGTGCACGCCGCGCCTCGCTATCCGCCCTTGATGCCCATCGTGGAAGCCTGGGGAGTCGTGGTCGCGGGGAAGATGCCGTGGCGCTTCGCTCCCGCCGTCTCCCTGACGTGGTTCCTCGCGGGGGTCGCGGCGATCGGGTCGCGCCTGCGCGGCCGCCTCGGGCCGCAGGGGGGCGCCAGCGTCGCCGCATACTGGGCGTGCGCCATGGCGCTTTCGTTCGCCTGGTCCTACTCGGGAGGCGACGGCGAGGCTCCGCTCGTCTTCTACGTCGGCGGGGCGGCGGCGTGGCTCTTGACCGAGAAGCCGGGAGAGAGCCGTCTGCTGCCTTCCCTCTTCCTCGCCGGGGCGGCGCTCTCGAAACAGGAGGGCCTGCTGGCCGCGCTGGCGCTCACGGCCGGCGTCCTCCTGCGCGACGCAATGGAGAAGCGGCCGCGTCCGGTCCTTCGAGCGATTCTCCCCGCACTCCTCCCCGTCGCCGCCGTCTTCGCCTGGTTCGGCTACGAGAAGCTCACCGGCATCCCCGTGGGATACCGCCCCCCGGGGCCGATCGCTCACATGGACCCGCGGCTCCTGCCCTCGATCGTCCCCGACCTCCTCCGCAACCTCGACGCCGGATCGCTCGGCCTTTCCTGGGCGCTTCCCCTCGTGGTGCTCGCGGCGAACCCGAAAAAGCTGGTCCGCTGGATCCCCGCGCTCACGCTGACCGGCGCCGTCTTCGCCGCGCTCCTGGCGACCTACACGTCGCCGGTACCGATCGCCCGCTCCGTGGTGATCGCGAGAACGCTCCCCCGGGCCTGCCAGCCCGTTCTGTCGCTCCTGATCCTCGGCGCGGGAGTCGTCGCCTTTGGCGACCCCCGGGGCCAGGCGCCGGATGCCTGATCGATCCGTCGGTCAGGGGTCCGTGGGGTATGGTCGCCGCACGCCGATGCACTGGAAAGGCAGAAACGTTCTCGTCACCGGCGGGCTCGGCTTCATCGGGTCGAACCTCGCCATTCGACTCGTGGCGGAAGGCGCGCGTGTCGCGATCTGCGACGCGGAGATCCCTGGCTACGGCGCCAACCGCGCCAACGTCCGGGAGGTCGCTTCGGAAATCGAGCTGCACGGCTCCGACGTCCGCGACGAAGCCGCCATGGCAAAGCTCGTCGCCGGGCGCGACGCGGTCTTCCACCTCGCGGCGCAGGTTTCTCACGTTATGTCGCTCTCGGATCCCTATCCGGACATCGACATCAACATCAAGGGCACCGCCGCCGTTCTCGAGGCGTGCCGGAAGCACAACCCGGGCGTCGTGCTCGTGCGCTCCGGAACGCGGGGGCAATACGGCCCCGCCATGAAGCTGCCGGTCTCCGAGGAGGCGCCGTCCGACCCTCGCGGGATCTACGAGATCTCGCAGCTTTCGGCCGAGATGATCTGCCGGACTTACGCGCGGATCCACGGCATGCGGATCGTCCCCCTGCGCCTGACGAACGTCTACGGGCCGCGGGCGCAGATGCGGCACTCGCATTTCGGCGTCGTGAACTGGTTCGTCCGGCTGGCGCTCGACGGGTCGCCGATTCCCATCTTCGGCAGCGGCGAGATCCTCCGCGATTTCCTTTACGTCGACGACTGCGTCGAGGCGCTGCTCGCCGCGGCGGCCGAGCCCGCGGCGTCGGGCGAGGTCCTGAACGTCGGAAACGACTGCGCCTCGACGTTTCTCGAGGTGGCGCGTCTCCTCCAGGAGCTCGTCCCCGGGACCGGGATCCGCTTCACCGAGTTCTCTCCGGAGCGCAAGGCGCAGGAGCCCGGCGACTTCGTCTCGGACATCTCGAAGATCCGCAGGATCCTCGGCTGGTCTCCGACGGTCCCGCTGCGGGCGGGCCTGGAGCGTACGGTCGAGTTCTATCGCGAGAGACGCGCCGAATATTTCTGAGCGCGAAACGGTCTTAAAGTACAAGCAGCTCGATGATCTCCATCCATCCGACCGCGCTCGTCGCGTCGTCCCGCGTGGGCGAGGGGACGCGGATCTGGGCGTTCGTGAACGTCCTCGAGGGCGCGCGCATTGGACGCGATTGCAACGTCTGCGACCGCTGTTTCATCGAGAACGACGTCGTCGTCGGAGACCGGGTGACGATCAAGTGCGGAGTGTCGCTCTGGGACGGGGTGCGGCTCGAGAACGACGTGTTCGTGGGACCCAACGTTGCGTTCTCGAACGACCCGCGGCCGCGCAGCGGGATCCACCTCTCCGCATACCCGCAGACTCTCGTCCGCGAGGGTGCCTCGCTCGGCGCGGGAGCGGTGCTCCTCCCAGGCGTGACCGTCGGCCGCTGGGCGCTGGTCGGCGCCGGCGCCGTGGTCACGCAGGATCTGGCCGACTTTGCAATCGCATACGGAAACCCGGCGACGGCGAGGGGATTCGTCTGCCGGTGCGCGGCGCCGCTCGGCTTCGACTCCGGACACGCGTCGTGCGCCTGCGGCCGCTCGTTCTCGAAAGACGCCGCCGGCTTCGTTTCGGAGCGGAGCGCTTCGTGACGGCCCACCCGGCGGCGCCCTCCACGCGCATCGCAATAGCCGACCCGGCAGCCGACGATCTCCCTCTTCGCCCGGCGATCGAGGACGCGGCAATGCGCGTCCTGCGCTCCGGCCGCTTCATCCTCGGCGCAGAGGTCGCGGCGTTCGAACTCGAGGTCGCGGCGTTTCTCGGAGCGAAATTCGTCGTCGCCTGCGCGAACGGCACCGACGCCATCGCGCTGATGCTCTCCGCGGCCGGCGCTGGCGCGCAGGACGAAGTGCTCGTGCCCGCGAACGCGTGCGTTCCCGTGGCCGCGGGAGTCCGGCTGTCCGGGGCGGCGCTCCGCTTCTGCGACGTCGATGCGGATACGCTGACGATGGACGCGGCCTCGGCGCAACGCGCGATCACGCCGCGGACTCGATTTCTCCTCCCCGTGCACCTGTACGGCGGCGTCGCCGATGTCGAGGGCCTGGGCGAGCTCGCGCGCTCCCGGGGCCTCATCCTCCTCGAGGATTGCGCCCAGAGCCACGGCGCATCCTTGCGGGGGCGGCGGACCGGCACGTTCGGCCTCGCGGCCGCGTTCTCCTTCTATCCGACCAAGAACCTCGGCGCGTACGGCGACGGGGGCGCCGTCGCGACGGACGACGCCGGGCTCGCCGAGCGGCTCCGGCGGCTGCGGCAGTACGGCTGGACGTCGCGCGACCGCGCCGAGGTGGAAGGCCGCAACTCCCGGCTGGACGAGCTGCAGGCCGCGATCCTCCGCGCGAAGCTGCCGGAGCTGGAAAAAGCAAACGAGAAGCGCCGCGCGATCGCCCATCGCTACGACTCCGGTCTCGAGGGAGCGCCGCTGACCCTTCTGGCTTCGCGACCCTCCTCCATTCCCGCCGCGCACCTCTACCCGGTCCGAACGCGGCGGCGCGACGCTCTCCGCGCCGGGCTCGAAGCTCGGGGGATCGAGACGGCGATCCACTACCCGGTGCCGCTGCACCTCCAGCGCGCGTACGCCTTTCTCGGTGGACGGCCCGGGGACTTCCCTGTCTCCGAATCCGCCTGCGAGACGGTCCTTTCGCTGCCGATCCGCCCGTCGCTCTCCCTCGCGGACGCCGATGCGGTAGCGAGAGCGGTGCGGGAAGTGCTGGCGCGGGCATGACGCACCCGCTCGTTTCCGTCGTCGTCCCGGTGTACTTCAACGCGCCGACGCTGCCCCGGCTGGTGGAGAGGCTCCGCAAGGTCGCCGCGGAAGCCGGCGACTGGGACCTCGAAGCGGTCTTCGTGGACGACGGTTCCGGCGACGACTCATGGCAGCGCATCGAGGAGGCGACGCGCTCCTGGCCGGCTGCCCGCGGTATCCGGTTGACGCGGAACTTCGGGTCGCAGATGGCCATCGTCGCCGGACTCTCCGAAGCGAGAGGCGCCGCCGCCGCGGTCCTTTCCGCGGATCTCCAGGAGCCGCCGGAGCTCCTCCCCGATCTCGTGGCCGCGTGGCGGCGGGGAGCGGCGGCGGCCCTCGCCGTCCGCCGAAGCCGCCCGGAGGGGTGGGCTTCCCGCGCCGCCGCCTCGATGTACTACCGCACGCTCCGCCGGCTGGCGTTCTCCCAGATGCCGGCGCAGGGGTTCGACTGTTTTCTCGTCTCGCGCCCCGCCATTGATTTTCTCGTCGGAGCGAAGGAAGTCCACACTTCGCTGCCCGGACTGCTCCTCTGGAGCGGCTTTCCCGCCGCCCTCGTTCCTTACGACCGGGTCGCGAGAGACGAGGGACGGTCGCGCTGGACGCTCGCGAAGAAGCTCAAGTACTTCGCGGACTCGATCGTCTCGTTTTCCTACGCGCCGCTGCGCGTGATGTCCATCGCCGGGATCTCGCTCGCCCTCCTGTCGTTCGCGTACGCCGGGTTCCTCGTCTTCGTCAAGGTGTTTCACGGCCTGGCGATTCAGGGCTGGACCACCACGATGGTCGTCCTTTCGTTCCTTTCGGGTGTCCAGCTCCTGTGCCTCGGCGTGCTCGGCGAGTACCTCTGGCGCACCCTCGACGCGGCGCGGCGCCGGGCGGGATTCCTCGTGCGGGACAGGACGCCGGCGGCTTCGGACCGCGGCTGACGGTCACGCGCGCCGGCGGAGGAGATGCGCGGTGAACCCGTCGCGCGTTGCGTCCGGCAACACCCGGAAGGGCGGGCCGGAAACGAATCGCGACAGCTCCGAGGGAGCCTCGATGGGCGCGACCTCGAGCCCGGGGTCCCGCGCGAGCACGCGCGAAACGACGCGCTCGTTTTCTTCCGCCTCCAGGCTGCACGTCGAGTAAAGGAGAAACCCGCCGGGAGCGAGCAGCTCCCCTGCGGAGGCGAGGCCGTTCTCCTGGGCCGCGGAGAGCCTCTCGATCGCCTCCGGCGTCACGCGGTACCGGACCTCGGGATTCTTGCGCAGCGTCCCCGTGCCGGAGCACGGCGCGTCGAAGAGCACGCGCGCGCAGGTGCGCGGCGTCAGGGGCGGAGCGAGGACGTCGCCGGCGGCAGGCAGGACTTCGAAGAGGCCGAGACGTTTTCGCGTCTCGAGCAGCCGTTCGAGGCGGGCGGGAGAGCGGTCGAGCGCGATCGAGCGGCGAGCGCGGCCGAGAGAGACCGCGGCGAAGGACTTTCCGCCCGGCGCGGCCGCCAGGTCGACGAGCGTCTCCCCCGCGGGCAGAAGAAGCGGGAGGGCCTGCCCGGCCGCGTCCTGGATCGAGAAGTGCCCCTTCCGAAAGAGCGGCGAAGCGAGCGCGTTGCCGCTCCGGACCGTGATCCCGAGCGGCGTGAGCTCCGAGGCCTCCGTCTCGATCCCTTCCGCCGCCAGCGCCGCGGAGAGCTGCGCGCGATCGGTGCGCCGCGGGTTGACGAGCAGGTCGACTCCCGAAGCCGCATTGTCCGCCTCGAGGACGGCGAGCGCCGCCTGCCGCCCGAAACGCTCGATCCAGCGCCGCACGAGAAACTCGGGGTGGGAGTAACATCGCGCGAGCGCGGAGGGACCCTCCTCGCCGTGGGGATCGGGCGCGGGCTCGCGAAGCCCGCTTCTCAGTACGTTTCGAAGGATGGCGTTGACGAGCTTCGCCGCGCCTTCTCCCCCGCTCCTGCGCGCGTGCCGCACCGCCTGGTCGACCGCCGCGTAGTCGGGAACCCGGTCCAGGTGCCGGATCTGGTACAGCGCCACTTCGAGTACCTCCCACAGCGGGGGGGCGAGCCTGCCCCACGGTATGCGGGAGGCGGCGGCGAGCTCGGCGTCGAGTGCGGAGCGCTGGCGAAGCACTCCGAGCACGATGCGCCGCAGGAGGTCGTGGTCCTCGGGCGACAGGCCGCCGCTCCTGGCCG
>DASQJK010000321.1:0-4302 GCA_035631095.1 Thermoanaerobaculia bacterium | reverse complement strand
AGGGTCGCGAGGTTATCTCTAAGGCGCTGAAGGAACTCGAGTTCGTCCCGTCATGGCAGGCAATTTCGAGGGGCGCCGCCGACGGGCTGCATCAGGCACAGCGGTTGCTCTGTAACAGCGCGAAAGCGATGAACAAAACTCGAGACACCGGTGGGTACCTCCCTGGAAGAGCTGCGCTCGCGGCGCGATTTCGGGGCGCCGTCGCCCTTCCTGCCGGACTCTGCCTGCTCCTCGCCGCCGGGACACTCCGCGCGCAGGTCGTCCGCACCGGGTCGACGACGGTGACCGCGACGGTCGCCGCGGACGCGAGCATCACGGTATCGACCCCGACCGTGCTCACCGCGGGCGCGGCGTTCGGCGCGTTCACGGGCTCGACGACCGTCACGTTCTCGATCCGCACCACGAAGGTGGGCGGGTCGGGGTCGATCACCCTTCAGGCGGCCGAGTTCACCACGGCCGGGGGTCCTCTCGTCTCCGCGGGGAACCTGACGTACTCGTGCAGCGGAACTCCGAGCGTGGGAACGAAGTGCGCGGGCCCCCTCACCGCGAGCACGGCGGCGCCGACCGCCGTCCTCTCTTCCGTGGGGGCGGACGCGAAAGCGAACGCGCAGGTCATCAACGTCGACTGGTCGCTCGCGAACTCGCCGGCTTTCTCGACGGGCAGCTACTCGTCGACGGTCACCTTCACCCTTTCTTCGAACTGACCGTGAAGACGTTTGCCGTCGGTCTATGTCTTGTCGCAGCCGCAGCGCCCGCGCTCGCGCTGAATTCCATGACGTTGAGCGTGACGGGAGCGCTCGCGTTCCCGTCGGCGAATCCCAACACTACCCCGGTGGTGCCGGGAACGGCGCCCGTCACCGCGACGATCCTGATCGTCAATCCAAATCGCGAGTCGATCACCTTGACGGTTCAGGCGGACGGCACGGACCTCGTTTCCGCCGCGGGCAACACGATCCCGGTCGGGAACGTCACGTGGGACGCGGTCTCCGCGACGTGGGTTCATTCGCTTCCCCCTCGCAACACCGCCACCTGGGGCGCGGACAACGGTCCTCAGGCGGTGACGACGTCGCCCGTGACCGTCATCAGCGGCAACGACGGCCGCGCGAACACGACGACGGACACGGTCACGGGCACCGTGACTCACAACTTCACCTTCCAGAATTCCTGGCTGTACTCCACCGGCAGTTACACACAGACGCTCACCTGGACCCTCACCGCACTCTGAATCGGTGAAACAAGAAATGAACGTGTTCACAACAATGAAGGAGAAGACGATGAAACGCTTCCTGACCGGCCTCACGATCCTGGGACTGCTTCTCACCACGGCCCCGGCTTTCGCGGCCACCTCGACGACGAACGTGCAGATCGTCGTCGGCGCGGACGCGAGCATCAGCGTGCCGGCGACCTGCTCCCTGACGACGGCCGGCGCCTTCGCCAACTGGACCGGCGTCTGCACCGCGAGCTACAGCGTCCGCACGACGAAGGTCGGCGGAACGGGCTCGATCACACTCGCGGCCAGCACGGACTGGGTTGCGACGGGCGGCGGCAGCGGGCCGACGCTGGCGGCCGACAACCTCTCCTTCACGGCGAGCGGCAACACGGGCCCTGGAACGGCCAACGGCGTCCTGACTCGGATCGCCGCCACGGGCACCTCGTACAACGTCGTCACGGCGATGGGCGCCAACGCGCACGCGAGCAGCAAGGTCGTCGACACGAACTACGTGCTCGTCAACAACGCGGCGTGGGAAACGGACACGTACAAGGTGACCGTCATCTACACGATCGCCTCTTCCTAGTCCCTTCGACTCGCCCGGCCCCGGAGGTGGCGGCTGCCTCCGCGGGCCGTGCGCGTATTCTGAATCATGAGAAAAATCCGAATTTCGTCCCTCGCCCTCGTTCTCCTCGGCGGAGCGTTCGTCTCGATCGCTCAGCAGGCCGCTCCCGACGCGGCGCCTTCGGGGCCCCAGATGACGCTCGGCATCTCGCCGCTCCGCGTGGAGCTCAAGGTGACGCCCGGAGCCGAGACCTCCCAGTCGGTGAAAATCTCAAACTCGGGGCAGCTCGCGACGCAGGTCCGCGTTTCCGTCACCGACTGGACGCTGTCCGAGTCGGGGGACCAGAGCTTCGTCAAGCCGGGCGGCTCGAGCTGGGGCTGCGCGAAGTGGGTTCGCGTGAACCCGTCGGAGTTCGCCCTTCCCCCGGCAGGCACGAGCCTCGTCCGCTACACGATGCGCGTCCCCGAGGACGCCCCGCAGGGAGGCTTTCACTGCGCGATCCTCTTCGAGACGCTGCCTCCACCGCGCGAGCAGCTCTCGGCCGGCACCGGCGTAATCAACCTCCTGCGCCTCGTGACGACGATCTACGCCACCATCGGCAACCCGCCGGTGCTGGCGAAGATCGAGCGGCTCGAGCTCGCGCCGTCGAAGTCTCCGGCGAAGAACGCGCTCGAAGTCGTGACGGGTTTTTCGAATGGCGGGACGACGCAGTACCGAGTGAGCGGCGAGCTTCAGGTGCTCGACGGTGACGGGAAAGCCGTCAGGAAATTCGAATACAAGAGCTTCCCCGTGCTTCCGGGTGTGTCCCGGAAGGCGGTCTTCCCGATCGACCCGCCTCTGCCTCCCGGCCAGTACCTCCTGAGGGCGCTGATCGACACGGGCGGCAAGGAGCGCCTCTCCGCGGAGACGCGTGTCCGCGTCTCCGGCGGCTGATCAGGAGCCGATGGCGGCCACTTCCGGCGCGAGCCAGCCCTGGAGGCGGAGGCGCATGCGCGGCGCGTGGCTGCCGGCCCTTCTTCTCGCCGCCGGCGTTCTCCTGCCGCGACCCACGAGGGCGCAGGAGCCCGGAGCCCTGCGGACCGGCGCGGAGAGCTATCGCGACACGCTGCCCGGGGAGTCGGTGAACGGCGTCTCGCTCGATTTCCGCCAGGCGCTTTCCGTCGGCGGCGTACTGGAGGCCGATGCCATCCTCGTCGACCGTCAGGACCGTTCCATCCTCGGCAGGGGCTCGCTGCGGTTCTCCGACTACGCCCTGCTCGGCGCCCGACTCTCGGCGGCCGCCGGCGATTTCGGGATCAAGCTCGACGCGGCGCCATTTCACTTCTCGAACGACTACCTGCCGATCTCGAACATCCGAGGCGGCAGCCTCCGGGCCGATACCGGCCGCCTGATCCTCTCGGCCTTTCAGGGCCGCAACGAGCAGTTCCAGGGGATACGGCTGCCGACCGTCACCTTCGCGCCTGAGTACCTCACCGGCGCGACGGCGGTCTTTCGCGCGACCGACGACGTTTCTATCGACGCCAACGCATTGCGCACGGAGAACCGGCAGTCCGTCTCGAATCCGTTGTTCGGGGTCGAGATTCCCCGCCACGCCGACACGATCGGCGGCGGTGGAACCGTCCGCCTCTCCAGGTTCTGGACTGCGCAGGCGAAGGTCTCCTACGCGAGGTACGAGTACGCGCCCGAATCGGCATTCGCGAGCGGGAGCTTCCTTTCGTGGGTCGTCGGCGGCGCGCTCGACTCTCCGCGCTGGAAGGCCGAAGCGAACTACCTGCGGCAGGGCGTCAACGCAGTTCCGCTCTCGACGGCGTCGGTGGGCAACCGTGAGGGGCCGCACATCCTCGTGCAGTCGATCGGCGACCGGTTCATCGGCGCCGCGTCGTTCAGCTCCTACCGCAACAACCTCGAATCGAACCCCGGGATCCCGAACCTGCGTTCCGAATCGGAGTTCGCTTCCGCGCTCTATCGACTGACGCCTCAGGTCGCGGCCTCCGCCTCGATCAACCGGCAGGAGCTGACTTCCGATCGCGCGGGAGTGACGAGCCAGTTCCGCCAGACGAGCGCATCCGGATCGGTGGGATTCCCGAGCTTCGGTTCGACACGTCTCCGGTACCAGTACCAGACCACCGACGAGCCGGATCTCCACCAGCGGCTGCACGAGGTCGAGCTCGAGCAGCAGCCGCCGGCGATCTACGGCGTTTCGCTCGTGGCCGGCGTGAAGCTCCAGCATTCGACGATCGGAAGCTCATCGCTTCTCTACCGCGGAAGCGTGTCCGGCTCCCTGGGCCCCGTCTCCCTCTCCGCCTCCGGAGAATGGGGCAGGGACCTCGCCGCTTCCTCGGTGTTCGCCCTGAACAGGACGCAGATGGTCACCGCGGCGGCGTCCGTGATGCTGCCGGGCGAGGTCGAGCTGCGCGTCGAGGGGAACTGGAACCGGAGCTCCGCCGTCGTGAACCCCGAGTCGATCTTCGTCTCGCAGGCAACCCAGGAGCAGCTCTACTCTTTCAATCGCCACGCGGTGCTCGTA
>DASQJK010000320.1:0-3554 GCA_035631095.1 Thermoanaerobaculia bacterium | reverse complement strand
TACTTGAACTTCGCCATCAGCCACCGGGGCGTCACGACACCCATCCGGGCGAGGAAGAAGATGAAGATCGGCGTCTCGAAGCAGATCCCGAGACCGAGGATCAGCTTGATCGCCGTCGAGAGGTACTCGTTGATGGTGATGACGGCGTTGAAGTTCTTTCCGACGCCGACGAGAAAGCCGACGACGAGCGGAAACGCCTCGTAGTACGCGAACGCGCAGCCCGAGAGAAAGAAGAAGAGCCCGGCGAGGACGAACGGCCACACGTACTTGCGCTCGCGGCGATAGAGGGCAGGCGCGACGAAGAGCCAGATCTGCCAGAGCAGCACGGGCGCCGCGAGGATGATCCCCGCGAACATCGCCACCCGGAAGTACATGAGGAACGGCTCGGTCAAGGTCGTGTAGGAGAGGTTCTGCCCGGGAGGAAGGACCTTCCGGAGCGGTCGCGCGAGGAAGTCGAAGATCTCCTGCGCCCAGGCCCAGCAGACGAGGAACGCGACGAACACCGCGATGAGGCAGACGATGAGGCGTTTTCGGAATTCCTCGAGGTGGTCGAAGAACCCCATCCGGGGAAGCTCTTCCTCCCCGGGCTCCCGAAGCCGGCCGGCGTCGGTCAAGCCGGAAGCCGGCGCGGTTGCGGTTTCAAACGGGGTGAATGGGTGGCGGCACGGCCGTTGCGGGCTCGGCTACGGCGACCGAGGCCGGGTCCGCCGGCTGCTGGGGAACGGTGGCTTCCGAGGGCGGAGAGATGAAGGTGTTCTGGACGGACGAGACGTGCTCTTTGACGGCCGAGAGCTCCGTCTTGCCCTGCTCGATTTCGGTCTCGATCGTCCGCTTGAGCTCGTCGGAAGCCTTCTTGAACTCGGCCAGACCCTTCCCGAGCGACTTGCCGATCTCGGGCAGCTTCTTGGGCCCGAACACGAGCAGAGCCACTATGAAGATCAGGATCAACTCGGGCATACCGATGGAGCCGAACATGTTTCCCCCTGAGTTGACGATTCTAACCCCGCGCCCGGGAGCAAAATGCCGCCTCCTGGGGTTTTGAAGACCGGCGTGTCACAATGCTGTTTCCGTCACGGAGGGAGGTCCCAGTGAGCCAGCCAAGGTCTCGACTCTTCGTTGCCCTGACTCTGATCGGGGCCACGACGCTCCTCGGGGGCGCCCTCGGCGGCAAGCTCTTCGCCGCCCCCGAGCGGGACACCCCTCCCCTCGACGAATACGCGGACATCCTGACGACGCTCGGCGAATGGTCGCCGGAGCCCATTTCGCCCGACAAGTTCGTGTATGCGTCGATCCACGGGATGCTCTCCCGGCTCGACCCTCACACGGCGTTTCTCGAGCCCGATGACTACGCCGCGATGCGCGAGAAGCAGCAGGGCTCCTTCTTCGGCCTCGGAATTCAGATCCAGAAGCGCATGGGGAAGATCACCGTGATCGCGCCGATGGAGGGCACGCCCGCCTACAAGATGGGCGTCCGCGCGGGCGACATCATCACGCACATCGAGGACGAAGAAATCAAGGAAGACGCCTCCACGGACGACGTCGTCAAGAAACTGCGCGGCCCCAAGGGCACGCAGGTTCACATCACCCTGCGCCGCACGGGGCTCGACGAGCCGCTCCGTATGACGATCACCCGCGCTGAGATCCCGACTCTGTCCGTTCCCTACGCGTTCATGCTGAACTCCGACACGGGCTACATCTTCCTGCGCGATTTCACTCACACATCGAGCCGCGAGGTGATCGCCGCGCTCGACAAGCTCCAGAAGCAGGGAATGAAGAAGCTCGTGTTCGACCTGCGCGGCAACCCGGGCGGCGTGCTCGACCAGGCAGTCGACGTCGCGGACGTCTTCCTTCCGAAAGGCTCGAAGATCGTCTACACCCGCGGGCGCACGCCTTCCTCTGCCCAGGATTTCTTCGCCCCCGGTGAGGGCGCGCATTTCGACCAGCCGCTCGTCGTGCTGATCAGCCGCGGGTCCGCGTCCGCGTCGGAAATCGTCGCCGGAGCGATCCAGGACCACGACCGCGGGCTGTTGCTCGGCCAGCGAAGCTGGGGCAAGGGCCTCGTCCAGAGCGTTTACACGCTGCCCTACGGCGCCGGCCTGGCTCTCACCACGGCCCGGTACTACACGCCGTCGGGGCGCTGGATCCAGAGGGACTACAGCGACCTGCTCGCCTACGTGAATCCCGAGGACCCGGACGCGGGCAACAGCGCCGCCCCGGCCGGCGAAGCCACGCCGGAGGCCCCTCGCCAGTCCGGACAGACCTTCTACACGGACGCGGGGCGCACCGTTTACGCCGCCGGCGGAATCACTCCCGACGTGATGGTCAAGAGTGCCTACGCCGATTCCAAGCTGCTGTCCCAGTTCCTGGCCCGGAACCTGTTCTTCAACTTCGCGGTCGACTACGTCGCACATCACCCCGACGTGAAGCAGAACATCACGGTGACGCCGGCCATGCGCGAGGACTTCTTCAAGTTCGCCGAGGCCTCCAGGTTCTCGACGGCGGAAGAGCTCAATCGCCTGTGGCAGGCCGAGCCCAACCGCAGCGTCGTCGACCTGGCGATCCAGACGGAGATCGTGAACACGAAGTTCGGTCTGGAAGCCGGACGGAAGGTCCAGGCCGCCGGAGACTCGCAGCTGCAGCGCGCGCTGGCCGAGTTCGACGAGGCCGCCCGCATCGCGGCGCTGCCGAAAAAACAGAATCCGGCGAGAGCGGCGAAACAGCCCAGCTAACACGTCGCCTGCGCTGCGCTCCGGCTCCCGGTGTTTCCGTTCGGCGAAGCCGAGCGACCGCTTCTTTCTATGGCCCGTTCCATGCACCTTGCCCGTGCATGTCCGCGACGAGAAAACCGGCTCTATCGCCCGCCGCCGCCCGGTGCCGGCGGCGGTTTCTGCGGTTCTTCCCCGGCGGCTTTCGCGACCCGACCTATCTCGACTGGGAGCGTAACTACAAGGAAGAGGCCCACCGCGCCTGGACGGAGAGCCTGAAACCCGTCCGGTTCAGGTCCCTCCTCGCAGCGGCGCGGTACGCCGAGATCGCGAGCGAGGCGGTGAGGATCGAGTCGCGCACCAACCTGCTCTTTTCGTTCGAGAAGATGGCTCTCCGCGACGCCGTCCGCACCCCGGCGGGCGCTGCCGCCTTCTCGAAGGGGCTGTATGACTTCCTCCACGGGCGCGGAGCTCCGCAAGCCCGATTCGAACGCTGGTGCGAGACCGTGGCATCGCTCCCGCGCCGCCAGACGCGGGTTCTGACGTGGCCGGTCGTCACCGTCTTCCCGTTCCTCGGCCGCCCCGAGGAGCACATCTACTTGAAGCCCACGGCGACGAAGCGGGCGGCGGAACGCTGCGGCTGCGAGTTCGCCTACCGCTCGCGCCCCGATTGGGAGACGTACGCGAGCCTTCTCGACTTCGCCGGCACGCTGCGCCGCGAGCTAGCGGACCTCCATCCCGCCGACATGATCGACATCCAGTCCTACATCTGGGTGGCGGGCTCGGACGAATACGACGAGATGGAATAGGGCCGCCTGTCATCCTGAGGAGCGCGGCGACGAAGGACCT
>DASQJK010000319.1:0-2590 GCA_035631095.1 Thermoanaerobaculia bacterium | reverse complement strand
TCGCGTGGGAGCCGGGCGCGGTCGACGGGTTCGCTCCGGGCGCGACGGCGTGGGTTCGTCTGCCGCACGGAAAAGTCCTGGGCGTCGCGGGTCTCGTCTCCCGCAGGGAGCGCGATCGCCGGAGCCTTCCGGAGGCGGTGTTCGCGGGGGAGATCCTGGTCGAGCGGATCCCGGCGCGCCCTCGCGATGCCGGGTTCGCCGCGTACTCCGCCTTCCCGCCCGTTCATGCCGACCTCTCCTTCGCCCACGACCGCGCCCTCGCGTGGACGGATCTCGCCGCTTTCGTGTCGGCGCAGGGACTGAGAGACCTGGAGGATTTCCGCGTGATGGATCGCTGGGAGGGATCGGGCGTGGCACCGGGGCGGACGAAGACGACCGTGCGCCTCACCTTTCGAGCCGCGGAACGGACCCTGTCTCAGGAAGAGGTGAACCGGGAGAGGGACCGCCTCGTGGAGGCCCTGAAGGCGAAATTTGGAGTCGAGTTTTGAAGTGGGTCGGTCAGTCCGTAGTCCGTAGTCGGTAGTCGGTAGTCGGTAGCTGACGGAGGAAGGAAAGCTCATGGACAACGCGAAAATTTTCGATGCCCTCGACCGCAAGATCGAGAAGCTCCTGAACCGGCTTCACTCGCTCGATTCGGAGAACGAGAAGCTGAAAAACGACCTCGCCGCGGCCAAGAAGCACGAGCGGGAGGCGGCGGACTCGCGCGGCGCCGCCGAACGGCTCGAGAAAGACCAGCAGGCGGTGCGGGAACGCCTCGAAAAGCTCATTGCCTCGCTCGAGGCGGCGGAAGAGAAATAACTCCTAAGTAATTGACTCCACAAGAGGACAACGACTAGACTTGCCGCCACGAAAGGAGTCTGAATCTCCGTGGACAGGCGGGGAAGTGTGACGCAGGTCGAGATCTTCGGGCAGACCTACAACGTCCGCGCCGAAGGAGACAGCACCTACATCCACGACCTTGCCCGGTTCGTCGATTCCCGAATGAAGGAAGTGGCGGAGCGGACGGCAACCGTGGACACGACAAAAATTGCCATCCTCGCCGCCTTGAACATCTCGGACGATCTTTACCAACGGGAGAAAACGAAGAAAGACAATCCGTCCGACGCGGTCGCGCGGGCGGAGCGTCTCATACAGAAACTGGACGCCGCCCTGGGAAGTTGAAGGCGAGGCGTCGGCGCCCCGGCGATGCCCGGGGACACGAAACACAATTCGAGTGGTGGAGACGGTCATTGGAATGCCCCGGTTGTTTTTTCCCGGCGGGAATGAGGCTCCGCACCATCGATTAGCGTCTCGCGTCTAGCCGGCCCGACTTCGGCGCCCCCGGGAAAGGGGAGCCGACATGGATTCAAATTTCGCGATCGCGATCGCCGTCGGACTCGCCGTCGCAGGCGTGATCGGCGGGATCGCGTACACGACTTTCAAGAAAAAGTACGCGACGCTCGAGAAGGCCGCGCGCGTCGAGGCCGACCGCGTCCTCGCCGAGGCGACGAAGGCCGCGGAGGCCAAGCGCCGCGAAGCCTCCATCGAGGCCAAGGAGAAGGTCCTCGCCGCGAGCGCCGAGTTCGAGAAGACGATCACCGCCCGGCGCCAGGAAGTGCAGCTCCTCGAGAAGAGGGTCCTCCAGAAGGAGGAGAACCTCGACCGGAAGCTGGCCCAGCAGGAGCGCCGGGAGGAGGAGTACGCCCGGAAGGAGAAGGCCGTCGTCGAGACCCAGCGCCGGGCCGACGAGATCCGGGAGGAGGCCGAGCGCCTCGTCGAAGAGCAGAAGAAGCGGCTCGAGCAGATCTCCGGCCTGACCGCCGTGGACGCCAAGCGCGACCTCATCCGATCGATCGAGAACGAGGCGCGCGTCGAGGCGGCCGGCATCATGCGGCGGATCGAAGAGGAAGCCATCGAGCAGTCCACGCAGAAGGCCCGGCACGTCATCGGCATGGCGATCCAGCGCCTGGCCTCGGACACCGTCGTCGAGGCGACCGTTTCGGTGGTCGAGCTCCCGTCGGACGACCTCAAGGGGCGGATCATCGGACGGGAAGGGCGCAACATCCGCGCTCTCGAGGCGGCCACCGGGGTGGACCTCATCATCGACGACACGCCCGAGGCGATCGTCATCAGCGCGTTCGAGCCTCTCCGGAGGGAGGTCGCCCGGCTGGCTCTCGAGAAGCTCATCGTGGACGGCCGCATCCATCCCGCGCGCATCGAGGAGATCGTCGAGAAGGTCCGCTCGGAGCTCTGGGAGCGCATCCGCGCCGAGGGAGAGGCGACGGCACTCGAGTTCGGAATCCCCGACCTCCACCCCGAGCTGATCAAGCTCCTCGGGCGGCTCAAGTACCGGACCAGCTACGGTCAGAACGTGCTGAACCATTGCGTCGAGACGGCCCGCCTGAGCGGCCTGCTGCACGACATCGGCAAGGCAATCGACCACGAGGTCGATGGACCCCACGCCATCATCGGCGGCGACATCGCCAAGCGCTACGGGATCAACGCCGTCGTCTGCAACTGCATCGCCGCGCACCACCAGGAGGTCGAGCAGGAGTCGACCGAGGCGACCGTGGTCCAGATCGCGGACGCGATCAGCGCATCGCGGCCTGGC
>DASQJK010000318.1:0-7506 GCA_035631095.1 Thermoanaerobaculia bacterium | reverse complement strand
ATCTCCAGGAGCCCTGGAAGGTCGAACACGTCGCGGAGGACTTCGCGGTACGTCTCGAGGATCATGGGAAAGGAGCCATACCGGGAGGCCACCCCGAGCAGGTCGGCCGAGCGCTTACGCTGCGCCCACAGCGGCGAGCGCCGGCCGGGATACCGCCGCGGCAGCAGGAGCGCTCTCGCGGCGTTCTCGCGAAAGCGCGCCGCGAAGAGGCTCGTCTCGCCGAGCGTCGACACGAGCAGGTCCTCGACCTCGTCGGGCGCGGGAACGAACAGCGAGACGTCCGGCGGCTCGTCGGATTCCGGCAGGCGGAAGACCATCCCGTCGTCGGACCACAGCATCTCGACCTCGACGGAGCGCTCCCGTCGCAGCTTCGCGACGACGGCGATCGCCCACGGAGCGTGCACGCGCGCACCGAACGGGGACAGGACGCAGACGCGCCAGTCGCCGATCTCGTCGAGGTAGCGCTCGACGACGATGGTCCGGTCGCTCGGCACCTGCCCCGTCGCTTCGGCCTGCTCGGTGAGATACGCCACGAGGTTGGGGGCGGCGCGCTCGTCGAGGCCGTGGTCCCGCCGAAGGCGCTCGACTGCCTCGGAGCCTTTCATCGCCGAGAGCTCGCGCGCGAGCTGGCCAATGGCGCGCCCGAACTCCGGAGGACGGCCGAGGTTGTCGCCGTGCCAGAACGGCATCTTGCCGGGCTCGCCCGGAGCGGGAGTCACGATGACGCGGTCGTGCGTGATCTCGTGGATCCGCCACGACGACGCTCCCAGAAGGAAGACGTCTCCCGGCCGCGACTCGAAGACCATCTCCTCGTCGAGCTCGCCGACGCGGCGGCTGCTTCGCGGGTCGTCGCCCGCGAGGAAAACCCCGTAGAGGCCGCGGTCGGGAATCGTCCCCGCGTTGATGATCGCCACGCGGCCGGCTCCTTCGCGCGCGCGGATCTTTCCGCCGATCCGGTCCCAGGTGATCCGCGCGCGTAGCTCGGCGAATTCGTCGGAGGGGTACCGGCCCGACAGCATGTCGAGGACGCCTTCGAACGAGCCCCGGGGCAGCTCGGCGAACGGCGCGGCGCGGCGGACGAGACGGTAGAGGTCGTCCACGTCGATCGGCGCGGACGACGCGATCGCCACGATCTGCTGTGCGAGCACGTCGAGAGGGTTGCGGGGATAGAAGGTCTCCTCGACCTTTCCTTCCACCATCCGCGCCGTCGCCGCGGCGCACGGGAGAAGGTCGCCGCGGTGCTTCGGGAAGATCACTCCGCGCGAAACCCCGCCGACCGAATGGCTCGCGCGTCCGATCCGCTGCATCCCGGAGGCGACCGAGGGCGGGGCTTCGATCTGGACGACGAGATCGACCGCGCCCATGTCGATGCCGAGCTCGAGCGAGGACGTCGCGACGATCGCGCGCAGGTCGCCGCGTTTCAAACGGTCTTCGATCTCCTGCCGCTTTTCCCTCGCCACGGAGCCGTGGTGCGCGAGCGCGAGCTCCTCGCCGGCTACGTCGTTCAAGGCGGACGCGAGCCGCTCGGCAAGCCTCCGGCTGTTGACGAAGATCATCGTGGACCGGTGCGCGCGGACGAGCTCGACCAGGCGCTGCTGGATCGACGGCCAGATCGAGTGGCGCGGCATTCCCGCGGCAGCCGGGCCGGACGGTATCTCCTCGATGACTTCTCCGAGGCGCGCCATGTCTTCGACGGGAACCTCGACGGAGAGCTCGAAGGCCTTCCGGCTTCCCGCGTCCACGATCGCGACGGGCCGCGGAGTCCAGGCGCCCTTCTTCCCGGCGACGTCGCCTCCGCCGAGGAGGCGCGCGACTTCCTCGAGAGGCCGCTGCGTCGCCGACAGCCCGATCCGCTGGAGGGGTCTCGTCCGCTTGTCCGGAAGCGCTTCGAGGCGCTCGAGCGAGAGGAAGAGGTGGGTGCCGCGCTTGGTCGGAACGAGCGAGTGGATCTCGTCGACGATCACCGTGTCGACGAAAGCCAGCATCTCGCGCGCGCCGGAGGTGAGCATCAGGTAGAGGGATTCCGGTGTCGTGATCAGGATGTCCGGCGGGTTTCGCTGCATCTTCGCGCGCTCGCCCGCCGGCGTGTCGCCCGTGCGGATGGCGACGGAGATTCCGCGGTGCGGCATCGCCGAGCGTCCCGCGACCGCGGAAATCCCGGCGAGCGGCGCCCGCAGGTTTCGCTCGACGTCGACCGCGAGGGCCTTGAGCGGCGAGACGTACAGAACGCGGCAGCGCTCCCCCTTCGGCGGCTCGGGCGAGAACATGAGCCGGTCGATCGCGGCGAGGAACGCGGCGAGCGTCTTTCCCGAGCCGGTGGGGGCGAGGAGGAGCGTGGACTCGCCGGCGACGATCGGAGGCCAGCCCTTCGCCTGCGCCCGGGTGGGGGCGGCGAACGAGCCGGAAAACCAGCGGCGGACGGGCTCGCGGAACGCCGCGAGGGGATCGGAGGCCACCGGGGGATTCTAGTGGTGGGCCTCCAGGATCTCCCTCGCCCGCGCCAGCCCCTCGTCGAGGTCCGCCACGAAGTTCTCTTCCCCGTATCGTTCGAGACGGCCCGCGCGATCGAGCGCCACCAGAGGCTGGGCATGGATCCCGGCGATCAGGAAGCGAATCCCCTGCCGGGAGAAGGAGTCGTGCAAATCGTCCAGGACGCGCATCCCGGAGGCATCCATCGCGGGCACGTTGCGCATGCGGAGGATGAACACCTTCGGCTTCTTGGACGTCACCCCGAGCACGTCGCGGATCTTGTCGGCGGCCCCGAAGAAGAAGGGTCCGTTCACCTCGTAGACCTCGACGCCGGGAGGGATACGACGCCGCGCGACGCCGCCGACGTCCGAGTTCATCGTCCCGTCCGGGGCGTCCGTCAGCTCGGACGTGATCATGCCGACGTTCGTGACGTCCGCCATCCGCTTCATGAAAAGAAACGCGGCGAGCACCACGCCGACCTGCACCGCGACGGTCAGGTCCACCAGGACCGTGAGAAGGAACGTGATCAGGAGGACGGCGACGTCGCTGCGAGGCGCGCGGATCAGCGTCGCGAACGAGCGCCACTCGCTCATGTGGTACGCGACGACGACGAGCACGGCCGCCAGCGCGGCAAGAGGGATGTATCGCGCCCACTTTCCGAGGAAGACGAGCACCAGGAGCACGGTGACCGCGTGGACCATCCCGGCGACGGGAGTCCGGCCGCCGTTCTTGATGTTCGTCGCCGTGCGGGCGATCGCGCCCGTCGCGGGGATGCCGCCGAAGAGGCCGGAAGCGATGTTCGCGATCCCCTGGCCGACGAGCTCGACGTTCGACTTGTGCCGGGTGCCGATCATGCCGTCAGCGACGACGGCGGAGAGCAGCGACTCGATCGCCGCCAGAAGCGCCACGGTGACCGAGGAGGGGAAGAGCTCGCGGATCCGCTCCATCGAAACCGCGGGAAAGTGGGGTGACGGAATTCCGGCGTGGATCTCGCCGAATCGCGAGCCGATCGTCTCGACGGGAATCTGAAGGAGCGCGACGCCGATCGTCGTGGCGAGGATCGCGACGATGGGCCCCGGGACGCGCCGCGACACCCGCGGCCAGAGGATGAGCACCGCGAGGGCGAAGGCGGAAACGCCCAGCGCGGCCGGCGAGGCGGAGCCCATGTGCAGCGCGAAGGCTTTCCACTTCTCCAGAAAATCCGTGGGGACCGGCCCCATCCGGAGGCCGAGCAGGTCCTTGACCTGGGACGAAAAGATGATCAGGGCGATCCCGCTCGTGAAGCCCGTCACCACCGGGTACGGGATGAACTTGATGGCGGCACCAAACCGCGCCAGTCCGAGCAGGATCAGGAGGAATCCCGCCATGACGGTGCACACGATGAGCCCGTCGACGCCGTGCTTCTGGACGATCCCGTAGATGATCACCACGAAGGCGCCGGTCGGGCCGCCGATCTGGACGCGGCTTCCGCCGAGGAGCGAGATCAGGAACCCCGCCACGGCCGCGGTGACGAGCCCCCGGTCGGGCGTGACGCCGGACGCGATCGCGAAGGCGAGCGCCAGCGGGATCGCCACGACGCCGACGACGATGCCCGCCTGGAGGTCCGCGATGAACTGGCGCGTCGTGTAACCGCGCAGAGCGGTCACAGACTTCGGCCACCAGGTTGCCTGCATCGAGTGCAGGGATTGTAACGGGCGCGCTATCTCAGCGGTCGGATGTCCCTCAAGCGGTTGTCCCCGATGACGAGCTGCACGTGCGTGCCTTCGACGTAGCGGTTGTACTGCGTCTGGTTGACCTCGAAGCGATAGTGCGTGTTGGCCTCGCCCTCGCGCGCTTCGAACTCGAGGTAGTAGACGGGGTTGCCCTGGATGCTGCCCCCCACGCTTCCCGGCATCTCGCGTTCGCGGTTGACCACCGTCGCTTCGATCGACTTGAAGCCGCGGTCCTTCGCCGCGCTCGAGTTGGGGTTCGTGCCGCCGGCCGAGCAGCCGGACGAGACTGCGAAAGAGGCGAGAAGAACGGCGGCGGCGCACCCGGTGGCGAGCTTCATCACGAATCTCACTTTCTGTCCCGGCCCATCCTCTCGATTTCCGCTCGCGCCCGGTCGAGGGCTTCCCTCGCGGATTTCAAGAGCTCCGCGGAGACGACCCGCCCTTCCTCGAAGAGCGTCCTCCCCAGGGCCGAGAACGACTTCCCAAGCTCCCGGAATTCCTCCGATATTTTCCGCTCCGACTCGCCCGGACGGCCCGACGGCTGCTCCATCTCGATTCCTCCCGTTCGGAGCGGAGCCTGCAAGAGGTTTACCGCTTGACGGCTTCACCCACCACGACCGCCCCGTTCTTGACGACGAGATCGACCCTCTGGAGCAGGTTGATGTGCGTGAGCACGTCTCCCCGCACGGCGATGACGTCCGCGTACCGTCCGGGCGCGAGCGTGCCGATGTCCTTGTCCCGCTTGAGCCAGACGGCCGGCCACCGGGTGGCCCCGGCGATCGCCTGCATGGGGGTCATCCCGAGGTCGACCCAGGCCTGGAGCTCCCGCCAGGTCGAGTCCGTGTGGAAGTTGCCGGGGATGCCGGAGTCCGTCCCCACCATCATCGTGACGCCCGTGTCCCGGAGCTGCTTGAACTTCGCCGCGAGGGTGGGGAGCCGCCGTCGCACGAGCTGGAAGTAGGGAAGCCCGGTGATGTTGCGAAGCGACGCCCGGATGTCCGCGACGATGTCCGGAGCCAGGTCCTTCTGCCAGCGGGGATCGTCCAGCCGCCCCGGAAAGACGTCCGCCGTGTATGCGGAGAGAAACAGCCCTTCGACGGTCGGGCACCAGCCGAGCGTCTGGTTGCGCTTGCGAAGGCCCTGCAGGATGTCCTCGGGATATCCGGGCTCGGTGGCGAGGCCGGTGTGCTCGAAGCAGTCCACCCCGGCTTTCAGGCCGACGCGGATCTCATCCTCGCGGTGCGCGTGCGCCACGACGGGCTTGCCCGCCTTGTGGGCGGCGTCCACGATCGCCCGGACCTCTTCCTCGGTGAGCTGGTCCTGGTCGATCAGCTTGATCAGGTCGGCGCCGCCGTCGACGATCGTCTTGACCTTCGCGCGAGCGTCCGCGGCTCCGTTGACGCCCCACCGGAATTCTTTCTCGTAGTCGGAGTACGGCGCGTGCTGGAGGAACGGTCCCGAGACGAAGAGGCGCGGCCCGGGGATCTCGCCGCGCTCGATGCGCCGCTTCACCTCGACGATGTCCTCGAGCGGCGCGCCGAGGTCGCGCGCGAAGGTGATCCCGCTCGTCAAAAGCTGCTTCGCCGCCGCGGGCATGATCTCCTTCGCGAACCGCGCGCGATACGTCTTGTCCCAGTGCTCGTAGTCGCCGTGCCCCACGATCATCAGGTGCACGTGCATGTCGGCGAGCCCGGGCAGCACGCTCATCCCGCGCGTGTCGATCACCGGAGTTCCGGCAGGCACCGGGACGTCTCCGCGCGGGCCGACGGCGACGATCCGCTCGCCCGCGATGAGGACGACACCGTCTTCGATCGGCCGGCCTTCGTACCCATCGATGACCCGTCCGCCCACGAGAGCGAGCGTCGGTTTGGCCGGAGGATCGGCGGCGAAGACGATCCCGGCGCACAGCAGGAGCCCCGCGAGAACGAAACCGGTTTTTTTGGCCATATGTGGGTGCCAATCCTAGCTTTTTTCTTGTTAAGGTTCCGCCTTCGCGAAGGAGGTTTCGTTGAACAAGACCGTGCGTGCCCGTGTGGCCCTCGTGGGCCTCGGTCCCATCGGCATCGAAGTCGGAAAGGCGCTCGCCGGGCGGGGCAGCCTGCAGCTGCTCGGCGCCGCCGATCCCGCGCCGGACAAGGCGGGCCGTGCGCTGGGAGACCTCCTCGGAACCTCGGGCGGCCCGGTCGTCGATTCGTCGGCCGCCGCGCTCTACGCCCGCTCGTCGAAGGAACGCGGCCGCGCGGACGTCGTCATCCTCTGCACCGGCTCGCGGCTCGACAGCGTCACCCCTCAGATCGAGGAGGCCGTCAATGCCGGCATGCACGTCGTCTCGACCTGCGAGGAGCTTTCGTTCCCGGAGCTGAAGAGCTCGGCGCTCGGCCGGCGGATCGACGAGCGTGCGCGAGCCAACGGCGTCGCCGTGCTCGGCACGGGAGTGAACCCCGGGCTCGTGATGGACCGTCTCGCGCTCGCGGCGGCGGGGGCGTGCGTGCGCGTGGACCACGTGAAGGTGACGCGCGTCGTCGACGCGGCGAAACGGCGCGGGCCGCTTCGCGCGAAGGTGGGCGCCGGCCTCTCCCGCGAGGAGTTCCTCGCCGGAGTCGCGGCGAAGAAGCTCGGCCACGTCGGCCTCTCCGAGTCCGCCGCGATCATCGCGCTCGGGCTCGGACTTCCCATCGACGAGATCACCGAGACGATCGAGCCCGTGATCGCGGCCCGGGAGACGGACGGAATCCCTCCCGGACGCGTGCTCGGCCTCCACCAGATCGCGTTCGTCCAGGCGGGCGACGAGCGGAAGGTGGAGCTCGACTTGACGATGGCGGTCGGCGTCCAGGACCCGGCCGACACGATCGAGATCGGCGGCGATCCTCCGGTCCACTTGCGGGTCTCCGGCGGATTTCACGGAGACCGCGCCACCGTCGGCTGCGTGATCAACGCGATTCCCTTCGTGGTGAACGGCCCGGCGGGACTGCAGACGGTCGTCACGCTGCCGCTCTTCGGCCTTGCTCCCCAGGAGGCGTGAACCGCCTGTATTCTCTCGAACGGTCGCAGCTCATTGCGGCTCCCCTGTCGGACGTGTTCGCGTTCTTTTCCGACGCCGCTAACCTCGCTCGGATCACGCCTTCGTGGCTGCGCTTCCGGATTCACGGTCCCTCACCCCTCATCGAGCCGGGAGCGCATCGAATACCGGATCCGCTGGCTCGTTTTCACACTGCGGTGGGTGACCCGCATCACGCGGTTCGAGCCTCCGCGCGAGTTCCAGGACGTCCAGGAGAAGGGCCCGTACCGAACGTGGGTCCACACGCACACGTTCGCGAAAGAAGGG